>NZ_CP047029.1:0-300000 GCF_009796805.1 Algibacter sp. L1A34
GAAAAATTTACGCAGCAATATATAGATTCTGTTAAGAAAAATAATAGAAACGATTTTATTCATTTCTATCAAATTATAGATGTTTTAATTATTGATGATGTGCAATTCCTAACAGGAAAAACAGGAACTCAAGATGTTTTCTTCCACATTTTTAATCATTTACATCAAAATGGAAAACAAGTTATATTAACAAGTGATAAAGCACCTGTTGATATGCAAGATATTGAACAACGCTTATTATCTCGTTTTAAATGGGGACTTTCAGCAGAGTTACAACATCCTGACTTTGAAACTCGAGTTTCTATTTTAAAGAATAAATTATATCGTGATGGTGTTGAAATGCCAGAGGACATTATTGAGTATGTTGCTAAAAACATAAAAACAAATGTTCGAGAATTGGAAGGTGCTATTATTTCATTAATTGCACAGTCTTCTTTCAACAAAAAAGAAATCACTATTGATTTAGCTCGCACTATTGTTGAGAAATTTGTAAAAAACACAAAACGCGAAGTTTCTATAGATTATATTCAAAAAGTAGTATCAGATTATTTCCAAATGGACATCGATACACTTCAATCTAAAACTAGAAAACGCCATATTGTACAAGCTAGACAATTAGCCATGTTTTTTGCTAAAAAACTAACAAAGGCATCTTTAGCCAGTATTGGTTCTCAAATAGGTAAACGTGATCACGCCACGGTTTTACACGCTTGTAAAACGGTAGACAATTTATCCTCAACAGACAAACAATTTAGAAAATACGTTGAAGATATCACTAAAAAACTTTCTGTTTAAAACTGTTTTAAAATGACTAAAATTCTGATGGTATGCTTGGGAAACATTTGCCGTTCTCCACTTGCCGAAGGTATTTTAAAATCTAAACTATCCAACAACTTCATTGTTGATTCTGCCGGAACAGCAAATTACCATACAGGTAACTCGCCAGATTCGCGATCTATTGCGGTGGCTAAAAAATATGGTCTAAATATTTCAAATCTAAAAGGAAGACAATTTTTAGTTTCCGATTTTGATACATTTGACATCATTTACGTGATGGATGATTCTAATTTCAAAAATGTAATCAAACTTGCCAGAAACAATCAAGATATCTCTAAAGTTAACTTTATTTTAAATGAAGTTTATCCCAACAAGAATTTTAATGTACCAGACCCCTATTACGGTGGTAACGATGGTTTTGAGAACATATATAACATGCTAGATGAAGCATGTACTATTATTGCAAATAATTTAACTTCGGAATAAAATGACATCAGCTAAAGGCCAACTTTTTTTAATACCAACTACTTTAGGCGATAATAATCCGCTAGATGTTTTACCTATAACTGTAAAAAATACCATAGATAAAATTGATGTTTTTATTGTTGAAAACGAAAAAACAGCACGCCGTTTCATAAAAAAGATTTGTCCAGAAAAAGCACAACCTTCACTACAGTTATTTACTTTAAACAAACGAACAGAAGCTAGTGAATTACCCGCTTTTTTAAACCCGTGTTTAAATGGAATTAACGTTGGACTTCTATCTGAAGCTGGCTGTCCAGGCGTTGCGGACCCTGGAGCCGATGTTGTAAAAATAGCACATGAGAAAAACATAAAAGTAATCCCTCTTGTAGGACCATCATCTATTTTAATGGCTATGATGAGTTCTGGAATGAATGGGCAAAGTTTTGCATTTAATGGCTACTTACCTATTGATAAAGGAGAAAGAAAAACAGAAATAAAGCGATTAGAGCGCTTATCTTTTGAGCATAACCAATCGCAACTTTTTATTGAAACACCTTACCGGAACAATAAAATGCTAGAAGATTTAAGTACCGTTTTAGAAAACAACACCGATATCTGTGTAGCCTGTGATATTACTTTAGAAACTGAATTTATAAAAACAAAGAGCGCCAAAGCATGGCAAAAAAATAGCGTTGACCTTCATAAAAGACCAACGCTATTTATTATACATAAAAGCTAATTTTAAAACCCCTTTTAGATTGCCTTAGCACGCCTATCTGGTTTTACAAATGAAGTGTCATAACCAGAAAAACGTTTCATATAATATCCAACTGTGGTTCCAAAACCATCAGCAAAATTATCTAAACCGTAGCTTCTTAAATACGTTTTCACACTGCCAGGACCTGCTAAATGTGCTGCTGCCAAAATACCAGATTCTGTTACAACCACACCATTAATACGTCGTCCTACAAAATTTTTAATGTCGCGACGTAAAATCCATTTATTTCTTGCGGCATTAGCAATAAACGCTTTTTCTTGTAGCTTAGGACTCTTTAAAAACTGAGCTGGATTATTAATCCCAATCATTTTTAACGTTTCTCTCCCAAACTGATATTTGCCTAAATAACCAAAAGTGTTTACTGTTGTGTAATTACCTCTCGATTCCTTAAAGCCTATAGCTTCTTTAAATCCTACAAATGATTTTCCCAAATATGGAGAAAATACATTGTTCTCGTCATTCGACACTAAAACATCTTCTTTGATGTCTTCGTCGAGGCTTACAGTATAATCTAACTCTAAACCTGCTGTTGAATACTTACTTAAATCTTCTATCGAATTTTTTGATGAAAACGACACACTTAACATAATTACTGTTAAAAGTGCTAAGACTAAATAACTTGCAATATTCTTTGTCATAATTTCTAAATTCTTCAGTGAATTTACAATTAAAAATCACTTGAAATTTTGAGCGTGCAAAGATACTCAATATTATAACACCAACAAAATTAATCGATTAACTACACTAATCAAATGTAGAATGGATGAAAAACACACCCTTTTTTATTAAATTCGAGAGTCGGAAACGGTATTTTTATCATACTAAAAACACTAAAAATCGTTTTCAGAAAAGGCGAATTTGTTTTTATTTTATCCAAATTAACATCGAAACTAAGAAACATTTGCCTGTAAGGCGAGTTATTTATTAACATTTGGTTATCAACACTTTCCACTCCTCTAAGCATACCTTCCCCACCATAACCAACAGCAATATTGAGCCATTTAGGGATTTTACTTTTCTTAAAAAAAGATTGCAAATTTGCGCTTAACCAGTAAGTTTGTCCGTTGTAATCCTTTAACACCTCTTCTAAAATACCATTCCCGAGCTTATCAGGGTTCCGTTTGGCGTATTTTGTTTGATGAAAACTATACTTTAAAGCAATTCTTTGTTCCTTCCACAATAATTCTTGCCCAATATACAAACTTGTACCTGATGCATTAGCCAAAATATCACCCCAGGAAAAACCCCATTCTTCAGAATAACCGTCTAAAATTTCAACAGCAGAAAGGAAACCAAATCCCAATGTAGCTCCATAAATAAGTTGATCCTTTTCACCTACACCACTCCAGTTTAAAACTTGCGCACCATGTTTCCCTATTTGATAAGCAGAAAACGCATGCCCAAACTTATCCATTTGCAACCATTCATTATTATCATTTAAAGTATGTAATTTAGAACGCTCGTAATCTGCATACCATAATTGGTTTAAACCAACTAAAGTTATGCCTGCAAGTGCAGCTTCAGAAATAACAACAGTATTACGTCTTGAAATATTTAAAGAATCACTAGGTATAAAAAATGAATTGAACTTCGTTTGAGAAAAAGCTAGCGACGAAACCAAAATTAGAAACAACGCATATTTCACTCTAAAACCATCCACTATTTATTAATGCCTTGAGCAGAAAGATAACGCTGATATTCACGTGCGTTTACATTATGCTGTGCTAAAGTTTTAGCAAAATTATGATACCCCATTTTTTTTGCATTCGCAGCAAAATAAAGATATTTATGCTTTTCAAAATTTAGAACCGCATCGATAGCAGAGATATCTGGCATAGCAATTAATCCAGGAGGTAAGCCTCTATTTTTATAAGTATTGTAAGGAGATACAATATCTTTATGCACATTTAAAACACGCTTAATAATGGTGTTTTTATATTTTGGTAGTTGGTAAGCAGCAAATTTTAAGGTAGGATCTGCTTGTAATGGCATACCTATTCTTAATCTATTCATATAAACACCAGCTATCCTTGGTTGTTCGCTAGCTTGTTTAGATTCTTCGTAAACTATAGATGCTAATGCAATAACTTGATTTTGAGATAAACCAATAGCTTCCGCTTTTTTAGTTCTTGTATCATTCCAAAAACGATTGTATTCTATTAGCATACGGTCTCTAAAACCTTCAGCATCGGTGTTCCAGAAAAACTCATAGCTATTAGGCAAATACATTCCTAAAGCGGTTGCTTCACTAAATTTATTTTCAGCTAAAAAAGTTTTTTCTGTCATGGCTTTCAATAGAGACAAACTATCGGCTTCAATTTCTTTTGAAATGCGCCCCGCCAACTTTTCTAAAGTCGATTGGTTGTTAAACGACACTTTTATAGGCACATTACCACTTCGTATAGAATTGATAATATCGTTATTTGTCATTCCCTTTTTAATAGCATACTTACCTCCCTTAATGTTAGAGGTATATTTTTTACGGTCAGCTAAATCATCAAACGAACCTATATCATCCAACAGCGGCTCTAATTGACTTCTCACTTCATCATAATCAGCCTTAGACGAAATATAAACATAAGCCGTTTCATTATTAAAGGCTGTATTAGGCCTCAGCATAGCTTTGTAAACAAAATTGGCAAAAAATCCGGCAACAACAAGTCCGATTACTAAAATGGCAAGAAGTATTTTTTTTATATACATTTAATTTTTAATAAGCTGAAATAAATATTCATTTTTATAAGAACCATTTACATAGTTCCAATCTTTTTTAAGTCCAATTTGTTTAAAACCTTGATTTGTAAACAGCTTGATACTAATAGTATTTTCTTCGGAAATATTACAATACAGTTGATGTAAATCTAAATGTGTAAAACTATAATTCACTAACAAAAACAAGGCTTCTTTACCTGCTCCTTTACTTCTATCAACTTCATCTTTAACTAAAACACCAATACCTGCTCTTCCGTTTTTAACATCAAAATCGAACAAATCTATGAGCCCAATGGCTTCATCTTGATGATTAGAAATCACTAATCTTAGTTGCTTTACGTCGTAAATATCACGGTGAGCTTCCTCTAAATACTGCTTAATTAAAAACTTAGAATATGGAGTTTGCGTGTTACTAATTTCCCAAACAGCTTCATCGTTTTCAATGGCATGAATAAATTCTAGATCTTCAGGCTCTAAAGCGCGCAAATAGATATGTTCGCCTTTTAAAGTAATCATATCTCGCCTTTAAACACAAATTTAGCTGGCCCAATAAGCCAAACATTTTTGTAAGTACCGTTTTCAATATCAAAACTCACATTTAATTTTCCGCCTTGAACATTTAATTTTATTAAAGTTTCAGGCGTTTCATTAATAGCGTGCATAGCAATTGCAACAGCAGTAACTCCAGTTCCACAAGATAAGGTTTCATCTTCAACACCACGTTCGTAAGTTCTAACTCTAAAAACTTCGTCGTTTACTTTTTTAACGAAATTCACGTTTGTACCTTCATTAAAATATGGTTCACCATTTCTAATTTTAGATCCTTTATCTTTTATATCGAAATACTCAATAGCATCTTCAAATTGCACATGATGAGGAGATCCTGTATTTAAAAACACGTGATCGTCAAACTTTTCAACAACATCAACATCCTGCATTTGAAGTTTCACAATATCTGCTTCAATTTCAGCATGATGTAAACCATCTATTGCTTCAAAAACTGCTTTATCTTCAATAACACATAATTGTTTTGCAAAAGCCACTAAACAGCGACCTCCATTTCCACACATGGTACTCTCGTTTCCATCAGCATTGAAATACACCATTTTAAAATCTAATGTATCATGATTTTCAAGAAGAATAAGCCCATCTGCTCCTATTCCAAAACGTCTATCGCATAAAAAAGCAATGCGTTTGGTGTCTCTTTTATTGAACGTTTGCTCACGGTTATCAACCATTACAAAATCGTTACCTGTTCCTTGGTATTTATAAAAAGTCTGTTGCATAATATGCTGGCAAATATATGAATAAAGAATCTAATTTTCTGTCCACAAATACAGGAATTAATCTATAAAAACATCAAATCTAGTACATCAATAATACGATCTTACAAACCTTATAATTTTGACACAAAACACTAACAAACATAGCTTTAATTATTCAATAACAATAAAACAAGACGTTTGCACCCTCTGTTAAATAGGAGTTAAAGTGCACGTTAAAAATCGTTAAAAGTAAATTTAATGTTCAATAAATATCTAATTTTAATCATTAAATAGATTGAAATAAATTTTAAACTCTCAAAACAATATATAATATGAAAAAGATTTTAACCTTAGTAATGGTATCCATATTAGGAGGTGTTATAACGCTTGGCTCTTATAAACTCTTTTTAGAAAAAGACAATACTGTCGTAGTTGCAACAAGTAATGAAAAGCCTACTTTTCTACCAACAAATAATTTAAACATGGCATTGAATGCTGCCGAAAATACAGATTTTACAACGGCTGCAGATAATGCAGTACATGCAGTAGTTCATGTTAAAAACGTAACTATTAGTTCTGGACAAATGACATTACAAGATTTCTTTTCTGGAAGAAGCCCGCAACGTGCACAAATGGGCACAGGCTCTGGCGTAATTATTAATGCCGATGGTTATATTATCACCAATAACCACGTAATAAAAAACGCTAGCGAACTTTCAGTAACCTTAAACAACAACAAAACCTATACTGCTGAAGTAGTTGGAACCGATCCAAAAACCGATATCGCTTTACTAAAAATTGATGCCGATGAAGATTTACCCTATGTTACTTTTGGAGATTCCGATAGCGTACAAATTGGCGAATGGGTATTGGCCGTTGGTAACCCTTTTAATTTAACATCTACCGTAACTGCAGGAATTATAAGTGCAAAATCTAGAGATTTAACAGGGCAAAGTTCGCAATCCTTTTTACAAACGGATGCTGCTGTAAACCCTGGGAACTCAGGTGGTGCATTAGTAAACACCAATGGAGAATTAATTGGTATTAATACGGCAATATCATCGCAAACAGGATCTTATGTTGGATATTCCTTTGCTGTACCGAGTAATATTGCTCGAAAAGTTATTGAAGATATTATGGAATTTGGTAACGTACAAAATGGTGTTTTAGGTATCCAAGGAGGCACGCTTAATAGCGCTGTAGCGGAAGAAATGGGTGTTAATTATGCCGAAGGTGTATATGTTGCCGAAGTTGTTAAAAGTTCCGGAGCTGAAAAAGCTGGTATTAAAAAAGGAGATATTATTAAGAAATTAGACAATATCGAAATATCGAAATTTGAAGATTTAAGTGGTTATATTAAAACAAAACGCCCTAATGATGTTGTGAATGTAGAACTATTTAGAGATAATGATATAAAATCGGTTTCTGTAACACTTACAAAAACAGAGCTGTTTACTGTTAATTTCATGAAAATGGAATTACAAGATTTATCAGATTCTTTTAAAGAAAAGTATCAAATTAATTATGGAGTAATTGTTAAGAAAACAGAAAACGAATGGTTATACTCTAATTTAGGTATTTCTGAAGGTTATATTATTACTGGAATTAACGATAGTAAAATTGAAAGTATCTCGGATATTTCAAAATTAAAAGAAAAATACGGTGAAGATATCTTAGATCATATTAAAAAATTAGAATACATAAACACTCGAAAAGAGAAAAAAGAAGTTCTTTTCAAATAATTATTGTTTGAATTTGTGTTAGTGAACCCTTTAAATTTAAAAACTTTAAAGGGTTTGTTTTTTTCATTAGCTATACCGAACAAAACATTAAAAACTATATTTCGTGATTTTAGTAGAAAAACATAAACGCTATTCATTGTGTTCAATGCAATAATAACAAGATAACTTTCCTCTGAAAATAACCAAAATACTCGACTATATATATGGTCCAATAATAAATATAACGATAGCTATTAGCTTATTAAGTTAATGAAATATGCTTCTAAAACGAGCATTTTACTTATTACAAAATAAAAACATCTAAAATAAAATGTTACCCGTATATAAATTAGCCTCATTTTAAAGAGGCTTTATAACTAATTATAATCATATTTTCTTAACTTCGTCAACCGAATTCAACCAATTAAAAATTATTTTTAGAAATGAATTTTACTAAACAACTGTTTTTCATAGCATGTGCGTTTTTATTTACGCTTACTTCTTTTTCTCAAACCAATGCAACACAAGAAGAAGATAAATTATCATTAAACAGCGGCTCAATAGATAACCAATTTGAATTTGTTATCAGACGTTCGAACAGCTGGCAAGATTATAAAACCGTAAAAAAGACATGGCTTTACGCGCTTAAAGCACATACTTTAGATTCTTTAAAGGCGGTACATAAAGATCTAGCCGACACACAAGTAGTTGTTAAAAACCAAGGAAAAGAAATTTCTGACTTAAAATTAAACTTATCTAATACGCAAACCGATTTAGACAAAACCAACACTGAAAAAAACAACATGTCTTTGTTTGGTTTACAAATGAGTAAATCGAGCTACAATGTACTTATGTGGTCTATTATTGGGGGATTATTAGTGTTATTACTTTTCTTTATTTATAAATTCAATAATAGCAATGCGATAACTCGTGCTGCAAAGAAGAGTTTAGCCGAAACTGAAGAAGAGTTTGAGGAACACCGAAAAACAGCACTAGAACGCGAACAAAAAGTGCGCAGACAATTGCAAGACGAAATTAATAAACAGAAAAAAGCTTAAAAACTTCTCTTTATAATATTAAAAAATCCGCAATGTTTATTGCGGATTTTTTTTGTTGTTAACCGAACGAAACACTTGGTAAATCTTAATTAAAAATACCGAACAATTAATTTATCTTTGTAGCAGATAAAAACAAGCCATGCGTATAGATATTATTACCGTTTTACCAGAATTATTAAAAAGTCCGTTTGAGGCTTCTATTTTAAAACGTGCTATTGAAGCCGGTTTGGTTGAAGTTCATTTTCATAATTTACGCGATTATACTACCGATAACTATAAATCTATTGATGATACTCAGTTTGGTGGTGGCGCAGGCATGGTAATGATGGTAGAACCTATTGATAAATGTATAACCGATTTGAAATCGCAACGTGAGTACGATGAAGTTATTTATATGACGCCCGATGGTGAAACCTTAAAACAAGGTATTGCAAATCAATTATCGATGCATGAAAATATAATAATTTTATGCGGACATTATAAAGGTGTGGATCAACGGGTGCGCGATCAATTTATTACGCGCGAAATTTCAATTGGAGATTATGTGCTTTCGGGTGGCGAATTGGGTGCAGCTGTGCTTTGTGATGCGATAATTAGATTAATACCAGGGGTTTTGGGTAATGAAACTTCGGCCCTAACCGATTCTTTTCAAGATAATTTATTAGCGCCTCCTATTTATACAAAACCTAGAGAATATAAAGGATGGAAAGTTCCTGAATTACTATTTAGTGGTAATTTCCCTGAAATTGAAAAATGGAGAGAAGAACAAGCTTACCAGCGTACTAAAAAATTGAGACCAGATTTATTGGATGAATAAAAAGGTTGTGGTGCGTACTTTAGTTGTGACTTGTGAGTAAAAAAAACATATAAGAAGTAGTTAGACAATTCGATCAATTTTAAAAATTGAAAAACAAAAACGATTCCCATCTTGCAATCAGAAATAACAAACCCAAGAATAACATGTTACAAGTGCATGAGACCATCAAGTACATGTATTTGCGAGCACATTAGTCCTTTAAAGACTAAAACTCGTTTTATTATTCTTATGCATCCTAAGGAATATAAAAAGGAAAAAAGTGGAACGGGGCATATAACGAATCTTCAACTTGAAAATTCAGAAATTATAGTTGGTGTTGATTTCACCAATAATAAGCGTGTAAACGACATACTGGCTAAAGAAAACAGTTCTTCTTTTTTACTTTACCCAGGGAAAGATAATTTCAACTTATCGATAAGAGAAAGTTTAGAAATAAATTCTTTTATGGGCAATAATGCAAACCTATTTCTTATTGACGGCACCTGGCCTTGCGCTCGTAAAATGCTTAAACTAAGCAGGAACTTGCAGAAATTAAAAAGAGTGAGTTTTGATAATACAATAAAATCAAAATTTATTATCAAGCAACAACCAGAATCTCTTTGCCTTAGTACTATTGAGTCGGTTTACACAGTCTTAAATTTACTTAAAGATGGTGATTTAGAAGAATGCGACACAAAGGACTTTCTTATTCCTTTTGAAAAAATGATTGAGTATCAACTGGAATACATGTTAAACCCAAATAATAAGAACTATTGTTCTACTATGAACAGAGCAATTACTCCTAAGACGATGTATAAGAAGAATACTGAAAGGAATATTATTTTTGAACAAGAATAGATGTAATTTCTATATAGATGGTTTTATGCCTTCTGGAGATCTAAATGTTGGCAGATGGTTGTATTAAGGATAGCAGCGGCATCCTTTTTGAGAAGCTTAAAAGAGACTTAGTCTATAATATTACTTGTAAAAAGAAGAAAACCGCAACAACACAGCTAAAAACTTCGTAAAAAGATATAGCGAATAGCCTGACCCGCAGGGAAACACCATACAAAGTGGTGTAAAAATTTATTATTTTAATTGTGAGTTTTAAATTATTAAGTATCTTTGCACCCAATTTCGGGTTAACCTCTGGCGAAAATCGTGAATGTTGTTCTGAATTAATAATTTAATAAATATAAAGATATGCAATCTTTAATAAAATTTGTTCAAGACGAGTTTGTAACAAAAAAAGATTTTCCAGAATTTGGAGCTGGAGATACAATTACTGTATTCTACGAAATTAAAGAGGGTGCTAAAACACGTACTCAGTTTTTTAGAGGAGTAGTAATTCAAAGAAGAGGATCAGCTTCAACTGAAACTTTTACAATTAGAAAAATGTCTGGTACTATTGGTGTGGAACGTATTTTCCCTGTTAATTTACCTGCATTACAAAAAATAGAAGTTAACAAACGTGGTAAAGTACGTAGAGCTAGAATCTACTACTTTAGAGGTTTAACTGGTAAAAAAGCCAGAATTACTGAACGTAGACGTTAATTACAAAACACTGTTTTACAGTAAGTTAAAAGCCTTGAGATATATCTCAAGGCTTTTTTTATTAACAAAAGTTAATAACTACAGTTCATAAGATGTTGATAACTAGATTCTTAAATGTTTCGAAATTAGACATTCTGGTTGTATCTTAGCTGTAAGGATAATGACAACGAAAGTTGGTTTCACTTCAACACTGAATTTACATTTTATTCTAAATAAGATAACGTTCTTACAAATTATTGTTTTTTAAGATTTTGTTACTTCAGGTGTATGCGTGAGTAGCAAAAAACAAGGGCATTTTAAAGTATTAAAAGATGAAAATTTTGATATCTTAATAATGAACTACTTATAAAGTATATAAAAACGAAAGTTTAATTAAATTTTATAAGTTCTGCTAATTGTGGAATATAAGCGAAAGCAAATATTAAAAACATTAGCATCAAGAAAAACAATTACCACGATATATTAGTGTAATAGGTCAATACATTTTGAAAATTACAGTAGTATGTCAATTGAAATAGCAGACTTGAATTGAAAAGGTTTTGATGAAAATTCGAATCGACTTAGTAAATTTTACTAAATTCAAGAAAACAAGAAAAACTATTTCAAAAAAGCCATATCAAAGGAGATTAAGTTCTGCAGTGATATGGCTTTTGTTTTTTATGAATGTTTGATTGGATCAAGGCCAAAAGTGGTTGGGTTCTAAAATATCCCAAAACCCGTTAGAATAAATAGCCTACATGTTTCGGCGATACTGCCCTCCTACTTCAAACAACGCATGCGTAATTTGACCTAGAGAACACACTTTACAAACTTCCATTAAGGCTTCAAATATATTTTCGTTATTCACTGCTTTATACTGAAGTTCCTTTAATAAAACCTCTGAACTATTTGCTGCATGCAGATTTTCTAATGTATTAATCTGAAATTGCTTCTCTTCTTCGGTAGCACGAATAACTTCCGCAGGTAAAACCGTTGGAGAACCTTGGCTACTCAAAAATGTATTAACTCCAATTATTGGAAAATCGCCATTATGCTTTAAAGTTTCGTAATACAAGCTTTCTTCTTGTATTTTACTCCGCTGGTACATGGTTTCCATAGCTCCTAAAACACCTCCACGCTCCGTTATTCTATCGAACTCTAGTAAGACGGCTTCTTCTACTAAATCGGTTAATTCTTCAATAATAAACGAGCCTTGAATTGGATTTTCGTTTTTATTTAAACCTAACTCTTTATTAATGATAAGCTGTATAGCCATAGCACGACGAACAGACTCCTCTGTTGGTGTTGTAATTGCTTCATCGTAAGCATTAGTGTGTAACGAATTACAATTATCATAAATAGCATATAAGGCTTGAAGTGTAGTACGGATATCATTAAAATCGATTTCCTGAGCATGTAAACTTCTCCCAGACGTCTGAATATGATATTTAAGCATTTGCGCTCTTGCGTTGGCTCCATACTTATGCTTCATCGCTTTTGCCCAAATTTTTCGGGCTACACGACCAATAACCGCATATTCTGGATCAATTCCGTTGGAAAAGAAGAATGACAAGTTTGGTCCAAACTTATTAATATCCATACCACGGCTTAAATAATATTCCACGTAAGTGAAACCATTAGATAAAGTCAATGCTAATTGTGTAATTGGGTTCGCTCCTGCTTCGGCAATATGATATCCAGAAATAGAAACCGAATAAAAATTACGCACATTATTATCAATAAAATATTCTTGCACATCGCCCATAAGTCGCAATGCGAACTCCGTTGAAAATATACAGGTGTTTTGTGCTTGATCTTCCTTTAAAATATCGGCTTGTACCGTACCACGAACTTGTGAAATAGTACTCTTCTTGATATCTTGGTAAACATCTGCAGGTAAAACCTGATCTCCGGTTACACCTAAAAGCATTAAACCTAAACCATTATTACTTTCGGGTAAATCACCATTATATTGTGGACGTTCTTTTCCTTTATAAATTTCTGCTATTTTAGCTTCAACTTCATTTTCTATTTTATGTTCTTTAATATAAATTTCGCATTGCTGATCGATAGCTGCATTCATAAAAAAACCTAACAACATTGGTGCTGGCCCATTAATCGTCATACTAACCGATGTCATCACATGTGCTAAATCGAAACCAGAATATAATTTTTTAGCATCGTCTAAACAACAAATAGAAACCCCTGCATTTCCGATTTTCCCGTAAATATCTGGACGTAAATCTGGGTCATTTCCATATAGCGTTACACTATCAAAAGCGGTAGATAAACGCTTGGCGGGCAATCCTGCACTTACGTAATGAAACCTTTTATTAGTCCGTTCTGGCCCTCCTTCTCCCGCAAACATTCTCGCAGGGTCTTCACCTGTTCTTTTAAAAGGATACAAACCTGCAGTGTATGGAAATTCTCCTGGTACGTTTTCTTGTAGACACCATTTTAAAACATCTCCCCAAGCTTGATACTTTGGTAAAGCGATTTTCGGAATCTGTAAATGCGATAAAGATTCTGAATGTGTTTCAATTTTTATTTCCTTGTCTCTTACTTTAAAGCTATAAATAGGGTTTTTATATTTATTAATTTTTTCGTCCCAAGTGGTAATAATTTCCCAATTATAAGGATCTAGGTTTAATTTTACACGATTAAATTCTTTTACCAAAAGGTTTAAAAACTCCTTATCCGTATCGTTTTGAGCTTCCCCAAGAATTTGCTCCTCCTCTAACCCAAATTTCCCCAGATGAGATTTCTCATTTTCGTTCGAAATTACCGCCACAGAACAAATGGTTTTATAAATTCCGTATAATTTCTGAGCCACCTCAAACTGTTCTAAGCCTTTTTTATCGTAAGCACGGTTGTTTTCAGCAATTTCAGATAAGTAACGAGTTCTATTTGGCGGGATAACAAAAATCTTTTCACTCATCTCGTTCGAAATTGTGAAAGTCGATTTCAAATCGGCACCAACTTTTTCAACCAAAGTATCCATAATTGCTTTGTAAAGCGTATTCATACCAGGATCGTTAAACTGCGAAGCTATAGTTCCAAAAACAGGCAAATCGTCTTGATGCGTATCCCACAAATTATTATTACGCATGTATTGTTTTTTCACATCGCGCAAAGCATCTAGTGATCCCCGTTTATCAAACTTATTAATGGCTACCAGATCGGCAAAATCGAGCATATCAATTTTTTCAAGTTGGGTTGCAGCACCAAATTCAGGCGTCATAACATATAAGGATACATCGGAATGTTCGATAATTTCGGTATCACTCTGCCCAATTCCCGAAGTTTCTAATATAATAAGGTCGAATTCTGCAGCCTTTAAAACCTCAACAGCTTGGTTCACATGTTTTGAAAGTGCTAAGTTAGACTGCCTTGTTGCTAAACTACGCATATAAACGCGGGAATTATTAATGGCATTCATACGGATTCTATCTCCCAAAAGAGCACCTCCCGTTTTTCGTTTTGAAGGATCTACAGAAATAATACCAACAGTTTTCTCAGGGAAATCTATTAAAAACCGACGCACTAACTCATCTACCAAACTAGATTTTCCTGCTCCACCAGTACCAGTAATTCCTAAAACACGTGTTTTTGAATCTTTATTTTTAATATGAATTTCATCTAAAATCGATTTTGAAACCTCAGGAAAATTCTCTGCCGAAGAAATAACTCTTGCTATAGCTTTAGAATTTTTATCTTTTAATGCATTCACATCAACATCAATTTGGTCACCAATGGCAAAATCTGATTTTTCAACCAAATCATTAATCATTCCTTGTAGTCCCATTTCGCGACCATCATCGGGCGAATAGATTCTACAAATACCATAATCCATCAATTCTTTTATTTCAGAAGGTAAAATAACACCGCCGCCGCCACCAAAAATTTTAATATGTTCGCCACCTCGTTCCTTCAATAAATCGAACATGTATTTAAAATACTCATTATGTCCACCTTGATACGATGTTAAACAAATAGCATTAACATCTTCTTGTATAGCTGTATTTACAACCTCTTCTACACTTCTATCATGTCCTAAATGAATTACTTCCACGCCCGTAGATTGAATAATTCGGCGCATTATATTAATTGAGGCATCGTGACCATCAAAAAGTGATGCTGCGGTCACTATTCTTACTTTATACTTAGATTTATAGGAAGAAATTTGTTTCATTCTTAAAAAATATTAGGATTACAGGTGCGAATTTACATAATATTCAAAAAACCATGCTGTTTTCAAAAAATAATCTATTTTTAAAATACAAATCTTAATTTATCTAATTTTAACTTACTTTTAACAAAAATTAAGAAGTCCATTTAAATGAATAAAATAACCCTCCTCATTCACTGTAAAGATTTACCTGGTATTATTGCATCGGTAACCAACTTTATTACTGAAAAACAAGGTAATGTTATTTACTTAGATCAACATGTAGATCGGGAACAGAACATATTTTTCATGCGTTTAGAAAGTGATTTTCAAAACGTTAATTTTTCAACAGAAACCTTTAAAGATTGTTTTAAAAGTGATATTGCTGAAAAATTTAATATGAAGTGGCGCATTTATTCTTCTGAAAAGAAACCTAAAATGGCGCTTTTTGTTTCTAAATACGACCATTGCCTGTATGATTTACTAGGTCGTTACAATTCTGGGGAACTTAATTTAGAAATTCCATTCATTATAAGTAATCATAATGATTTAAAACCTATTGCCGATAGTTTTAAGATACCATTCTACCATATTCCAGTAACTAAAGACACTAAGGTAGAGGCCGAAGCCAAACAATTGGAATTATTAGAAACTCATAATATCGATTTTATTGTGTTAGCACGCTATATGCAAATAATATCTGGCACATTAATTAATAAGTATCCAAATAAAATAATAAATATACATCATTCCTTTTTACCTGCTTTTGTGGGAGCCAAACCTTATCATTCCGCTTACAAACGTGGTGTTAAAATTATTGGAGCTACAAGTCACTACGTAACCGAGGAATTAGATGCAGGACCAATTATTGAGCAAGACGTAGCACATGTAACACACACATATACTATAGATGCGCTTATTGCCAAAGGACGAGATTTAGAGAAAATAGTTTTAGCAAACGCCATAAAAGCACATTCAAACCGAAAAGTAATGGTTTATAAAAATAAAACTATAATTTTTTCATAACCTCATAAACCACTAAAAATCAGTGTTTATAAACAACAAATTACATTTATAAACACTAGCAACGAGAACTTTTTTAATATTTTTACAAATAACTTGTGACTTATCAGTTTTTCCAGTGTCTTAATAGTGTGGAAAAATAACCATTAACTAAATTTTAATTTTTATGAAAACAAATTTATTTTTAAGCCTAGCTTTAATTTTCGGAATCGGATTTACTCAAGCTCAAAACTTACCTGCAAATCCTGATCCAGGAAAATGCTACGTAAAATGTATTACAAAAGATGAGTTCAAAGACATCGAAGAAACTATCGAAGTATATCCTGCATATACAGTATTAGAAGTTGTTCCTGCAACTTACAGAACAGTAGAAGATCGCGTATTAGTGAAAGAAGCTGCTAAGAAGTACACGTACGTTCCTGCAACTTACGAAACTGTAGAAGTACCTTACGTAAAGAAAGAAGGAAGAACGGATTTAAACATCAATCCTGCTACTTTCGGTTCTAGTTCAAGAACTTTTGAAACATATCCTAAAACATCAGGATGGGAATACAAAGATACTGCTTGTGATTCTCCTAACAAGGAAGATTGTGTAGTTGCATGTTTTGTTGAATACCCTGCTCAATCTAGAGATGTAAGCTTTACAACTTTAGCTACAGATGCTTCAACTAGCCAAGTGCCTGTTACAGAATTAAACACTGTATACAAAAAACGTGTTGTTAAAACTCCAGCAAGAATGGACGAAATTGAAATTCCTGCAGAATACTCAACTATCAAACGTCAAGTTGTTGCAACTCCTGCATCTACAAGAAACGTAACTGTACCTGCAAAAATGCAAACTGTTACAAGAACTATTTTAGCTAAAAAAGGTGGAATTACTACTTGGGAAGAAGTTGATTGTGGATTATTAAAATCTAACGTATTACCAATTTTTTACGAAACAGGTAGCGCACGTATCACTCCAGCATCTAAGAAAACTATCGACGAAACTTTATTACCTTTATTAAACAGCAAACCAGTAAGCATTGAATTAATGTCTCATACTGATGCAAGAGGAAATGATGATTTCAACATGTCTTTATCTCAACAACGTGCTAACTCTGTAGTTAACTACTTAGTATCTAAAGGAATCTCTAGAAGCCGTTTAACTGCAAAAGGATATGGTGAAAGTAGATTAGTAAACAAATGTGCTAATGGTGTAGAATGCTCAGATGCTCAACACCAACAAAACAGACGTACAGAATTTAGAGTTATTCAATAAAATGAGTAAATTCTATTATTAAACTGAGGGGTTAGTTTAATTATCGAAAAAGGCATCTTTTAATTAAGGTGCCTTTTTTATTTTATAATATTTTGGGCGTTACCACAAGGGTCAGGCTTTCCGTTGCAAATCCTCACGCCACCGATTTCCATCGGCACCGCTGTGGGTTTTACTCTGCAATCCCTAACGCACAAATCTATTATCTTCAGTGCATATCAAAATAGCATACCGCCTTGCTTAAAGGATTATTGAAAAAAAACATATACCGTATCTTAAAACTATTTATATTTATTCAATCTATAAAAACAATAATGAAAAAAGCAATTCTATTTCATATAATTATATTATTATTTACTTGTAAACTAGTAAGCCAAAATAACGAAAAGAATGGCACTACAAAGGAAACAAGTTATTTAACCCACGATTATAAAGATATGAAAGCTCTTTTTAACTTGAGCCCATTATCAATATTTAATGAAACTACCGAAGGCATAACCCTTTCCGAAAAAAAAGAATTACTCAAAAAAGGAGAATCAACTTCTTGGAAAATCACCAATAAAAATAAGACAAAGCTAACCATACAAAACAAAAACCTTTCAAGCCAGATTACCCTATATTTTTTAAAGAATAAAGATAATTTGGATGGTGTATTATTTACTGAAATAGAAAATGGGAGAAACAACAATATTCATTCATGGAAGTATATCAATAAAAGTGAAACCCTTCAAAAGACTAACATATTAAAAAAATATAGTGCAAATGATTTTGTTCGTAAAGAAGAAAAATTACCCGATTCATACCAACCTCTTTTGTATTATCTTTTTATTGATGATCAAACAATAGAGGTATCCCTTCATACTTTTATGGAAAAAGAGTTTGAAACCCGTGAAATCATTAATAAAATATTTTTAAAATGGAATGGGGAAAATTTTGTAGAGAAAATCGAAAGAATTAAGGAATAAGAGCAAAATAAAACAATAACTAACATACATCAAGTTTTTGATACTTACCCAAAAATAAAGCTAAAACCCAGAACTTGACCCAAGCGCAAAACTAAAAACTAACTACTTTTAATCTATGCACTAACCATAATTGAGACGTTTTGTTTTTTAATGATAGCGAAAAACTCTTCGCCTACCTCTTATTATAAACATATTCAGGGTAAGCCATCACTTTCTTTTCAACTTTTATACCGTATTCCCCAAGATTAGAAGCCATAAACTCAAAATATTTATAGTGAATTTGCCAATCGTGCAATTCTTCATTTTTAAATTTCTTATCAAAAACAATAGGTGTTTCTAATAAAAAAGATAATTGATACGCAATATCACTTACCGAAGTATTATCTGCTTGTATATCCGAATCGCCAATTAAATATTTAGGATTATTTATTCCCCAATCTATTTGGGTAGTATCCCAAAACTTAGCATTATCAATATTTAGGACCAATACATCACCCTCTTTCTCATATTCTTTACGGCGTAACTTTAAAGCTTTCGCAATACTATTTTCCTTATTTTCAAAGGCTTTAGATCCTTCTGAAAAATACATTTTATAATATTTATTTACTGCTTCAGGAATTTTAATTTGCGATTTATTACTATGTAACGCATAAGCCATGATATCTTGCAAACGCCCTTCAATCTCTAAATAACCATTTCTATTTACAGCTTGAATTCCAGAATTGATACCATGATCTTCTTGAATTTCTAAAAAATCGAAATCTTTTCTTCTCTTTATAGGATTCTCTATAGCAACTTCTTGCTTATATTCTTCAAGTTTTAAAAAATCATCTACCGAAATCGTTTTTTGATTTCTAGCTAAAAATCCACCAATTTTATAAGCTTTTAAATCGGCAGCATGCCCTTCCCAAAGTTTTATACCATCGGCATTAAACAAAATTCCATAAGGTAAACTTGCTATATTATTTTCAGCAAAGGTTTCACCTTCATAATCTGTAGCTACGGCTAATCCTGTGTTATGCTTAATCATAAATTTATTTACAACCTCCGCACTTTCCTGTGTTAAAGACACTATATAAAAGTTTTTAGGAAACTGTTGTTGTAACGATTCTAAATATTTAGAAACATGAATACAAGGGCCGCACCAAGTTGCCCAAAAATCTACAAAATACAGCGCATTCTCATCTGTCGTTGCAATCGAAGATTTTTTAATATTCTTTGAAATATGTATCTGCCCGAAAAACAAGGTCGAACTTAAAACACATATCAAACAAAGTACTAATTTTCTTATTTTCATTATAATACAGCTTAATATCTAGTCAATTTAATAATATATTGTTATACATAACAATAATTGTGCTAAAATAGTATTTTAAAAAATAGAATGCTTTTTCATTTGTAAAATATATCTTTGTGCTTTAATTAAAAACCCAAAAAACATGATACGTAAAGGTCTCGCTTTCTTATTAATATTTAATTTAACCGCTTGTGCGGAACTTCAGCAAGTAGTTGATAACTTACCGCAAACAAGTAGTGTACTTGGCAATACCGAAATAGCATCTGGCCTGCGTGAAGCATTAGAATTAGGTATAGACAAACAAGTAACAAAACTTACACAAACCGATGGTTTCTTTAAAAATGATTTGGTTAAAATTTTACTACCAGAAGAATTACAAAAAGTAGATAAAGCACTTAGAGACATAGGCTTAAGTAGTCTTGCTGACGAAGGTTTAAAAGTTCTAAACAGAGCAGCTGAGGATGCTGTAAAAGAATCTACACCAATTTTTATTGATGCTGTAAAAGATATTACCTTTGCTGATGCTAAAGATATTTTATTAGGAAGTAATGATGCTGCTACACAATATTTAACATCGAAAACAGAAACGGCTCTTTACGCTAAATTTAACCCGGTAATCAAAAGCTCTTTTAGCAAAGTTGGTGCCGATGAAATTTGGAGCAATTTAATTAACAAATACAATGCTTTACCATTTACAAGTGATGTAAACCCAGATTTAACAGACTACGTAACTGGAGAAGCTTTAAAAGGTGTTTTTACTATGATTGCAGTTGAAGAAACTGAAATTAGAACAAAAACAGCATCTAGATCTACAGACTTATTAAAAAAGGTTTTTGCTTTGCAGGACTAACTTTTATAAACATATTAAAAAGCCGAATACAGTTTTGAATTGTATTCGGCTTTTTTATGCTATTATTTTTAATAATAATAATAATGTATTTCTTACAAAATAAAACCTACTTACCTGAAAATCAAAACAAAAGCACTTACTTTATTCAATAAAAAAATGTATATTTAGGTTTCCTTAATTCACTATAACTGATATGAATCGAACTGATAGTATTAAAATTAACCAGTACAGGTTAAGCCAACGCTATAAAGAACTTATAGAACAAGCTTATAATTTCCGACAAACAGACTCTGCTTTAAGTGATATTTCTGAATATAAAGCTATAAAACTTCTCAATAAATTGAATCGATTAAAATACCTCGCTAGGGAAACAACACATCACATATAATTTTTTCAACTAATATTTTATAATAAAAAAAGTTCAGTTATTACGCCGAGCTTTTGTATCTAATTATAATTTCACAATCTTTCGAGTGATGGTAACATTATTATCACTAATACTTAAAAGGTATAGACCGCTGTTTAAATGTGACAGGTTCAATTTAATCTCATTTAAATTTTCTGATTTGGTTTCCAAAACCTTCTGACCATTAATATTATATAAAGTGATTTTTGTTTTATCCACATTTAAATTAGTATTAACTAAAGAAATTTTAAGATCGTTCAAAACAGGATTAGGATATAAACTTATAGGATTAATTACATCATTAATAGATAAAGCTGTTGAAAACACTTGTACTTCAGCCAAGGATAAAGCCACTGTATTATCTAATTGAACTATTTTCACTGTTTTCCCTAGTACTCCGCCAGCATCAATAGTTTTTGAAGGGTTTGGAGGATTGTTCGTAAATGTTTGCTTAAACATTTCTGTTCCGCTAGCATCATAGACATAAACGGCAAAATCCGAAAGTCTTTCTATATAGCTTTGCTTTCCTGTTCTATTGAAAATAACAATATCTCCTATAGCTTGCTCTGAAGATAAATTTACTAGCCACCAAGTTGGAGTATCTGAGGGATCAGTATGCGTTACAGAGTTATTTGAAAAACTCCCATTAGTATTACCGTCAATAGCACGACTTCCTATGCCTCCGTAAGCTGTTGAAGATTGAATGGCTGCTCCTGTTAATGCTAAGTTATCCGAATCACAATCTATAGTTGCAATAGTATTATTATTTCCATTATCTGTTATATTACCCGTGTCGCAGGCCCGAACAATAATGTTTTCACTATCAGAATGTAAAAGCAAAGGGAAATTAGTTAGATTTCGGATACTAATATCAGTCGATGTTAAATTATTTTGATTTGGGTTTGCACCATTAATCATTCTAAGATTTTGTAATTCACCTGATACCATTATTTTTAAATCACTTGGAAAGTCTACAATATCTGAACGAAAAGTTAAATCGTGATTACTTCCTCCAACATAAGCTACAGCTTTATGCCCATTATAATAAGCACCACTTGGAGGTAAAATAGTAATATCGGCATTATAACCGTTATCACTACTATATGTACTTTGAAAAACAGGTCCGTAAATAGCATCTGCTCCACAGTTAATAACCGTACCGTTACCTATAGAATATCCGTTTTCACTACCTAATACCGTACAGCCTTCAACATATTTTTTACCAGAGGCATGAGCTAAGGTAACACCTGTTCTAGCATTCTTTACTGTACAATTTAACACCGTAGGATTATCTGTACCTCGTTCAATCTCTACCCCATCGATATAGGTTGTTCCAGCATTATAGGCTCGTATCCCTGCTTCTTGCAAACTCATCATATAACCTGCTGGGAGCGTGTAACCCCATACAGTCATAAAGTCTTTATCAAAAGCTGGACCAGATGTTTCAGCTAACATATCATCAGTTTTACGCATTTCACCTTCTATATAACAGCCTTCAATTATTGGATAACTAGCAGCTTGCATAAAAACAATATGCCCGTAAGAGCGTGAAATAATGGTACAATCTTTAAGGTGATTTCGTAAACCTCTCACTAAAATCCCCGAGTGTTTCCTATGGCTTATAACAGACCCACCTCCTTTACCAAAGGCATCACCATATCCATAAGGGTAAGATCCACGTATGGTTAAATGCCAACCTTCTATCCTATTATCCCTGCCATCTATAACAATACTTTGAGCTCTTTTACGAGGCGGCGTATCTCCAGTATCTTCCATCGTTAAATTTCTAAGGACATTCTCATTTCCTAATATTTGCATTTGGTTAACATCTACATTACCAAAAGCCGTAAGCACATCGGTTTCTATCTTTATAGTAACTCCTGTAAAATCGTAGGTACTATTAGATCCTTCAAAAAGAAATAGTGGATTACTAAATTTTCCATCAGCTATATCCTGAGCAGTTATAGTATATGTTCCTGCCGCAAGCTTAATATCTGCGCCGTTATCATCTAAATAAGGCAACAAATCTGCCAATGAGGTTACCGTAGTTTGTTGAGCTTGTATAAATTGGACACAAAATAAGGCCAGTAATAATAAATGTAGATTAGTTTTGTAAAGTTTAGTCATCAATGTTTATTTTAAAGTTTAGTTAAAACAAAAGAAACATTTATTATAGAGATATATGATAAGCTATCGGTAAAAACCTATAACTTATAACTCTTTAAAGGGCTTTAAAACAAACAAGTAAGAATTCACTTTATCATAAAAAGGAACAATCTAAAATTTAGACCATTCCTTTTTCAGTAAAAAAAACAATAAAATATATTTTTAAAATATTGGTGTGTACTTCACTTTTATGTGTCCACTACTTACAGGTTTAATAAAATCGACACCAATTCTAATGGCACCTTTACCTTCTCGTAATGCTTTTACAGGTACAGGTTCTGGGGTTATTTTAATAGCGCCACCTTCACTGGTAATTTCAACCTTTAATTTTTCGTTTTTATTGGTTAAAATTAAAGTGTGGGCATCTACAATCTCATACTTAGAATACGTCATGATAGCCGTTCCAAAACTAACTGGTATTGTCGTTTTAAAATCGTCTTGAATCGTTATAACTCCCTGTCCAGACTTTGCATTTACCATCGTTCTTTTCAAGGTTTCTAATTCTGAAATTTCATAAGCTGGTTTTAAATCCATAACCACTTTATCCCAATTTTCCTGAAAATCGGTTTCCAAAATAACTCCCTTAAATTCCCTGCCATTAGCTTGTAGTGTATTATTTATTCTTGGCACCGGGTGTCCCCAAGAGCTTCGAGCAGGGTTTGTTTTAGAGAAAGAGCCCGCGATATATGATGGCGCTCCAATATCACCAGAAATTAAATCTTTGTTTAAAACAATAATATAAGTCCCCACATCACTATGGTTATGATTCTCTGCATTGTGTCCCGCTTTTATAGCTATTGAAAAAGGCACCTTTTGTTTACCACGGGATATCACCATTCCAAAATCGTCGAAATACGTATGTCCTTCTAAATCTGAATTTTGTTTTTCATTTGAACTATTCACACTAAAAAGTTCTGGATTATTCCAAGCAATAAGTTGCTCTACAGCTTCTTCCATTCTAATTTCCGAAGGTTTTTTAGCGCCATAATGTTTTGAAGATAAAACCTCGGCAAAATTACTTCCGCTACTTGATGTATGAGACACACCATCGGCAAACGGGGCACATGTTCCTTTTTGTATTTCGAAATGCTCCGGAAAATTACCGACTCTTCTTAATTTTTCTGGATTATCGAAATTGAATAAATCTATTTTCCCTTCCGTATAATCTGATAGCATTTGAGCGATATATAAATAATGATTAAAACCATAACCCCAGTAGCCTAAACCTTCTGAACAATAGCCATCATCACCAAAACCGCCTATATAATATTTCATACTATTTATTGAAGCCCCAACCGCTGCTAAACGCTCCTCATAACTTCCAGAATTGGTAATAGAAACTAACAAAGCTCCACTTGTACATACCGAATTCCAGTTACTAGTGCCATCAATCCAATGATTATTTTTATCAGAAATTTTACAACTTTTTAAATAGGTATCCGTAATACGCCATTGCAATTGTTTTTTAATTTCTGCACGTAATTCCTCCGAAATTTCTTGATCTAAAAGCGATTCCGCTATAGCCAAAACGCCACCAAATTTACGAGCTCCTAAATCTATTGAAACTCTTTTTCCTTCTAAAACACTGTTATTGTTATCATCATGATTAGGATGCATCCACGATTTCATATCCATAATAGCTTGTATATAGGTTTTTATTTGAGGTAAAAAACGTCCTTTATTTTCTAAACATTCCGCTAGAATAAAACGTTCTAATCGATCCATAGTACGGTAATATCGAGGTTTATAAATACCCCGATTGCCTTCCTTATTGGCGCGTTTATAAATCTCGTCGGAA
Organism: Algibacter sp. L1A34; assembly: GCF_009796805.1. Taxonomy (NCBI): domain Bacteria; kingdom Pseudomonadati; phylum Bacteroidota; class Flavobacteriia; order Flavobacteriales; family Flavobacteriaceae; genus Algibacter; species Algibacter sp. L1A34. The sequence goes on from NZ_CP047029.1 coordinate 25,037, forward strand.
ATTGGCACTTCCGGTGCTTTATCTAATTCGGTATTGGCTTTTTCAAGATAATCTTGAGCCGATTTTGTAGCAGCGACCTTATCCCAATACACTCTATCAGATATTTTTGGAGCAGGTTGATAAGCTTCAACTGGCATCACGGTTTTAAGTAGTTCTATTTGTGCTTCCGAAGGATAAATTTGATCTCCATCAGCCTTTTTTAAATAGGCTATTATATCTAACTGCTCTGTTTTTAATTCTTGCTTTTCATTACAACCTATCAAGGATAATGACATAAACAAAAAACTATACTTTAAAAGATTTTTTATCATTGCATTTTTTATTTTTCTATAAAAGCTTCTATAGGAATTACTTCATCAAATTCTTTAATTTTTATATTTCTATAATAAATCTCGGCAGTTTCCGATTGAAACCCAATAATACCCTCACTTGGTTTTAAATTAAAAGCCATGTTTACAATCTCTCCGTTTAGTTTATGAATGGTATATTCTCCTCCCATTACAATAATTTCGCATACATTCCACTTATTATTTAAGGCATTAAAATTGGTTGTTGGAGACGCTAAATGCATCCAATCGCGTTTAATTTCCGGCACACCACCGTTCTCCGGACTTAAAAAACTTTTACCGTCTTTAGTGCAATACCAATCATAATCTGCTCCCGACGGACGAATTAAATCCCCAGTATGATTCAAGCCTGTTTTATGATTGTAACGAATTTGATATTCAATACCAATAGGCCAAACTTTATCGTCTGTAACGTGGTAATAAACACCTGCATCGTATTGCCAACGATCAAAATTATTCGTTATTTTTTCACCCCATTTATATTCAAATCTAAGAATGTATTTACTATATTTTTTGTTGGTATAAAAAAGTCCGTGTGTTGCGTTTTCACCTGTATTAAGATTTAAACTATCGGGCATATCTTTAAAAACATGCACGCCTTTTTTTTCAATGGCATATACTTGTTTAGCCATTTCTGCATCGCCATTTTTTAATTTAAGATGCCACCCCTCCCAATTTTTACCATTAAAAATTTTATGGAATCCTTTCTTTGATAACGGGTTCGGTTGCGCATTTGTAACTCCAGTAATTAAAGTTAGTATTACCCCTATAAGCATTGACTTTAGTGCTGTTTTTATGTTCATTTAGTTTAAATTTGGTGATTACAGTTTATTTAAAATCCCTTTTAACAGGAGCTTCTTTTTATCGGTTTATTTTATAGTTATAATCTGCTTCGCTACAATTTCTGCTGAAGACTTCCCTATTTGAATTTCATAACGTCCAGGATTCATTACATATTTTTGTTTTTTAACATCCCACCATGTCATATCATCCATTGAAAAATTCAATGCAACTTTTTTAGTTTTCCCTTTTTCAATAGAAACTCTTTTAAAAGCTTTTAGTTGACGAATGGGTTGATAAACTTCAGAATCCAGATTGCTAACGTATAACTGAACCACATCATCGCCATCCATAGCTCCTGTATTCTTTACATCGAGTACAGCTGTTACTTGTTTTTTATCCTGTGTCACCTTTAATTCTGAATAATCAAACGATGTATAGCTTAAGCCATAACCAAAGGGATAAGTCACATTATCCTTCATATACATATAGGTTCTTCCTTTACTAATTTCGTAGTCTTCAAAATCTGGTAATTTATCGGGATTTGTATAAAATGTAATTGGAAGATGCCCAGAAGGACTTACTTTACCAGTTATTAATTCGGCCAAAGCATAACCACCTTCTTGCCCAGGAAACCACTGTAAAAGAATAGAAGGCACCAGCTCATTAAGCTCAGACAACTGCACTACCGTACCACCATTAAGCACCACCACCATATTAGGATAAATTGCGGCCAATGCTTTAATTTCTTTCATTTGATCTTCTGGCATAATAGAATTCATTCTATCATGAGATTCTTTGGACATTCTCCAAGTTAAACCACCCACATAAATTAATAACTTATCTTCTGGATTTTCTATATTAACTTCCTCTTGTGGTTCAATCCACTTTAATAATGCACGAGCAGGCTCTACCTCATCATTGTAATATTCCACCTTTAAATCCACTGATTTTCCAGCTTCTAAATACAGCCCTTTGGACTCTATAGTATTAGAAGCTTTACTATGCCAATTATCAAGTACTTTTTCTTCATTTATCCAAACACGTGCTCCACTTAAAGCTGTCATTGAGAAATAATGAATTCCTGTACGATTTGGAGTTAATTGAGCCGTCCAACGTGCGGAAAAAGTTGGTTGTGGAATTTCGGGATCAATATGTGCCAATGGTTTTGGTAAATCTAAATTAACAGAGCGATCTGTTCTTACAGAAATAGGTTCACCTGCAAGTTTTTTACCTGCAAAATATTCCCCTTTTACACCTTTAGTATTTGGTTTTCCTAGAACATTTAAATTCCCTTCAGGGATAAATAACCACTTTCCGCCTAACTGACTTTTAATTTCATAACGATCCCCTGCTAAGACTTTCATTCCTAACATAGGCGTTGCAGCAATACCTGCAGCATTTCCGCTATAAGCCCCAAAAGGCGCATCATTCACATAAGGTCCAGCAAAAAGAATAGATTTATATTTTTCTGGTGTAGCAGGAAGTACATTTTTTTTGTTTTGTAATAGCACGGCGCCTTCACGAGCTATTTGTCTGGCAATTGCGAGATGATGCTCTGACCCAATAACATCTGTTGATATTTTAGTATAAGGATTATCTTCATCCGAACGTAAAAGTCCTAATTTAATACGGGTTGCTAGATTACGAATTATTGCTTGATCTAAATCCGATTCTTTCATCAAACCTTGTTGAACCGCTTGCTTAGACCATTCCCTCTCGTTTACTTCCGAAGCTCTATCCGAGCCTGAATATAAATCGACACCAGCAGTAATCATCATCATAGCAGCTTCTGCCCCATCTTTAGCATACTTATGTTTTTCAACCATATGCCCAGGCACTCCAACATCGGTTACCACGGTACCATTAAAGCCCCACTCATTACGTAAAACATCTGTTAACAACCATTTATTAGCCGAACAAGGCACGCCATTTAAACCATTATACGAAGACATTATAGATTCAACATCTTCTCGTGCAATCACATCTCGATAGGCCGGAAAATAATATTCACGTAATGCACGTTCTGATACATCTGGACGCACATGCAAACGATTATGCTCTGTGTTATTCACTACAAAATGCTTAATAGTTGCTACAGTTTTTAAATAATTTGGATCGTCTCCTTGCAAACCATCTACAAATGAACATGCTAACTCTGTTGTTAAAAAGGGATCTTCACCATAGGTTTCTTCGGTACGTCCCCAACGCGGATCCCGCGCCATATTAATAACAGGACTCCATAATGTTAGACCGTGGTAACGTTTTGTTTTATCGGCTGCAGCATCGGCATTGTTTAATGCGCGAGCTTCATCACTAATTGCCGTGGTCATGTCTTTAATTAAATTAGGATTCCAACCGGAAGCCATAGAAAGCGGCACAGGAAACTGAGTAGCTTCTCCACGACGCGCTACCCCATGTAAGGCTTCATTCCACCAATTATAGCCTGGAATATCTAGACGCTCTATAGGCAAACTATTCATTTCAATTAACTTGACTTTCTCTTCTAAAGTCATCTGCTTTACTAGTTTTTTTGCTTGCTTAGTTGCACTAGCATGGAGTGCTGTTCGATCTTGAGCCACAACGGACTTTACGACAAACATAGCAACACAATAGACTACCATCAGAATATATTTTCTCATAACTATTTTATTTATAATACTTTTATCATTTCCTAATATTTGCATCAATAAGACTTTGGAGCACTCCTGGGTATGCCTGCACTTTGTCTTTTACACCACTCCCATTTGTAATAGAATCTCCTAAACAAATAATTTTATTATAGGCCTCTAAAAGACTATTCTTTTTTAAATATTGAAAAACCAATTCAGCTATAAAGTGATACCCTAATACTGTAGGATGTACACCATCTCTCGCGCCACTATTCATAGCGTTTCTAAAGAATAGGTCTTTATTATGTTTTGGCACATTTAAATTAACAAAAGCCTGATAAACGTCTAAAAAATAGACTTGTTTATCCAATGCTATTTTAGAAACAATACCTCTAATTTTATTTAATTTCTCGTTTGGAGATTCCTTAAATATTTCTTTATTATGACGTTCAAAAAGGTACACTGAATCTGCAGGTGGTGATGACATTAAAAGTACATCACTTCCAGATTTCTTAATTTTATCAACGAGCACCTTCATATTTTTGCGATACGTTTTATAAGAAATCATTTTTTTTGAATTCAACATATCGTTTGTTCCAACCATTAAAATCACCAAATCGGGCTTCTCATTTAAAACATCTTTTTCTAATCGTTTTAAAATGTTTGTTGTTGCGTTTCCTCCAACACCAGCATTTATAACAACCTGAGCATTAACAATAAAATTCGGTATAATACAAAAAACACTATATAGTATAACTTTAAAAATTTTCGTTTTTATCATTTGCACTTTCGATTAATAACTTAACACTTGCCCGTCGGCGATTAGTTTCTCTTTCAATTCATCATAAGACACTTCGTGAATATCTATATCTTCATCAAGAGCTAACGCAGCCAACGTTCCCGCGCTTTGACCTAAAATCATGAAAACAGGTTCCATACGAATAGAACCAAATGCAATATGTGAACTCGATACTGCTAATGGTACAATTAGATTTTTACATTCCTTTTGTTTTGGCAAAATGGTTCCTAAATGAATTTGATATGGTTCTTCGGCATCGACACCTAAATCTCCTTCGTTTTGAACATAACCATCTTTAGTAATATAACGTTGCACATTATGGGAGTCCATGGTATAAGACCCCATACCTATAGGTTTATCGACTTTACTTCTTCCTAAAATTTCATTTTCCGTCATTACAAAATCCCCGATCATACGTCTAGCTTCTCGCACATAAATTTGGTAAGGCCAATGATTATTATCCTGAAATTCATCTTTAGCAAGCCCCCATTTTTTAATGCTTTTTCTAAAGCGTTCTGGCACACTCTCATCATGTCCCCAGAAATAAAGTAACCCTTTATGATAGTTAATATGCTCTTCCAAAATTACTTTACGTTCTTCATAGGATGCTTCTGGATATTCATAATTCATACCAATATTATCTGAACTAAAAGGCCCTACATTATTAACATCTCGTTTATGATTTGGAATTTCACCGCCACCAAACATAGAATATCGACCGCCTTTAAACACACGCCTTAGTAGTTCATATTCTGCAGGGTCATAATCCTTTGGTTTTTCAAAAGGCACAACATTTCCTTCTGCATTGGTTGTACACAATCTGTAATTATATGCTTGCACTCGGTTATCTCCAGAACCTTGTTCTCCCGGAGGAGCTGTTGAAATACGCGGTAAAACACCACTTGTGGAGTCTCCTGGAATAACATAAGGGCTAATGTTTAACTCTTGAAAATTATGACTGTGATGATATACACCTTTCTGCACACCATTCCAAGTTTCATTATAAACACTATTAGCCTCCCGACCTACATGGTAATTTACATTAGCGGCAGCCATTAAATCACCTTCGTAAGTACCATCTACAAATATTTTACCTGTATATTTTTCACCTGTCAACATGGTGATGGACACTATTTTTCCATCTAATAATTCCACACCATTATTACGATCCAACCATTTATTTCTAATAACTTTAATATCATTATCGGTAACCATTTTTTCGAAAATATTCTCAGCTACGTGTGGTTCAAAAGTCCACATAGTTTTTAAATCATCATCAATAGCTGTTGTCCCTTGTCCTTCGTTTCCATATTCATTTCTAGGTTGCCAGTTCCACGCTGCTTCATCTTGATAATGGTTATAAACGCTTGTATAAAATTCTTTTGAAATACCACCAATCACTTCTTTATTTCCAAGATCGGTAAAACCTAAACCACTTGAAGATAGTCCGCCAATATGCTTTTCCGGACAAACAATTAATACAGATTTATGCATACGCTTTAATTGCACTGCTGTTGTTATCGCGGCCGAAGTTCCACCGTAGATAATAACATCGGCATCATATTCTTGTTTTTCTTCGGAAGACCCACAACTTACTTGAATTAAACTCACAACTAACATGAGTAAAAGCACTATTTTATTCCTATTCTTTACATTAAAATTGATCATAATTTCTTCCTATTTATTATCTCTAATTAATAATTTGATTGTCTTTTTAGAATCATTATAATCTCCATTTTTAGTAGCATCATTTAACTTTAAGCTATTGATGTTTTTTGGACTATAAAGATTAACGGTTGTATTGGGTTGTCCTTGAAAAATTAAATTAGGTTGCGCTCCAAAGTTTTCAACTAAGGCGGTATATTTAGATAACGCATGAATTAGCACTTGCCCATCACGACGCAAATAACTACCATGACCGATAAAGACTTCATTAACATTATTTATATTTGTTTTATCTGCACCTTCATCAAATTTTAAAACGGTGATATAAGCATCGGTTTCCCAGCCATCGATATTAATTAAGCTGTTTCTATGTTTTAAACTTCCATCTGCTAATAAATTAAAATATACTTCGGTCGTTTCACCTTTTTGAGTGATGGATACTTTTAAATAATCTTTGGTTTCATCTCGGGTAATCACCGGTAGATTATTTTCATTGTCATCATTCTCTAAAATAATGGCAGAAATAAATTTAGTTCTTGCTGTTTCTTCAAAATGACTGATAGACCAAAAAGGTTTTTCTTCTTCAGGGTGATGATCTTCATGCCCTATTTTTTCCGTTAATAACATGTGCTCAGGAAAATCGTGAGGACGTTCGCCTCCTGGAGGAAACGTATTTGGAAAAAGCGGACGTACTCTTATTTTAGCATCTTCATCTTTAATGGTTAAATCAATACCACCTTTTAAGGTAGATTCCCCATTGTAATGTAAAAACCATTCAAATTTCCCAGGTTCAAAAGCTAATAAATCGTCTATCACTAATATCACATCGCCTACCCAAATAAAATTTCGATAATTACGAGTTAAAATGTGTGAATAAGGTCCTGTAGCGTTTGCTAATAAGTATTTAAAATTATCGCCTTCAACTAAATTGTGCAACGACCCAGGATTAACATTTCCGAAATATGGATCCTTTCTGTTTTGCGCTTTTCCGTTGAAAAAAATCACATTATGAGCCTCACTTTGGCAATAAAACTCGGTATACAATGGACTTAAATAACTAGCACCACCAGAATCTATTATTAAATTTTTACCATTATGAAATAAAATATACGATCCAGCATCGGCATGTGCGTGGTTCCAAGTAAATCCAGATTTCACGGCTAACATAGTCGCATTATCATCCCAAGAATTTCTCATGGTTGCCCAGCCCATATCTTTATATAGATGAGATTTAGGACGGTTTTTTGAAAAACTTAAATTGTTAGATTTAAAATCGGGATTTAAAATTAAAGCTTCAGCCGAACTCGAATCTCTATTCTCACCGTTACTTATATGATTCATGTAATATTGATACCCTTCATTTTGATATCCTAAATTCCAAAGTAATCGCACTATTCTATCGCCAGTAGCAATAAGCCCAGAGTCCCCAAAATTAACAGCAAGATCTTCCCCTCCTTTGACATAATAGGTTGTATTGATGAAAAAATCACCAATTTTATCAAGTATTGGAGATTTATATATAGGGGTATTTGACCACACATTTTGATAAGCAGATAAAAACAACAAATATTGCGAAGCTGCATACGAAGCATAATTTATACTTTCATAAAAGCCGCCATCCTGATCAAAAGTGGGTGGTTTATTTTGCAATACACTTCCTGTATAATTAATCCACTCTATAGCCGATTCCTGAATTTCTTCGGCCCATTTTGTAGCCTCAGGAATTTCATTACGTACCGATAAAGACGTTAATCCAGACATATAAACACAGGCACTCCACCAGTTATGCCCCATAGTATCGTAGGTATGCATATTTTTTTCTGGCTCTAACCAATCCTCTCTTGCAGGTGTTATCCCCAAGCGCACAATATCTTTGGCGATGTCTTGCCGTTCTGTTTCCGATAGATAATTATAAATACAATCGAACCCCATAGCGATATCATAACTGGTATGCGAGGTTCCTAAACCAGCTTTCCATGCTGGTGTTCTTTTTAGCAACGTAGCGCCTTCCCAAGTTTTTTTGGAGGTATAACTAAGAAGTATTTCTTTTAATTTACTAGCAAATTTTTCTTCACCAGTCATTCTATAAACTAAGCCTAATAAAAGGCCATCCTTTGACTTTAATTTATCTTTTTTAAGTAAATCTTTGGCCATTTTATACTGTGTATTCCAATGATCCTTTACAGACTTATCATTAGAAATTTGATTTTTTAGTTTAGAAATATTGCTATCTGTGTATAGCAAATAATTTCTTTCCCGGGCCATGGCTGTTAATACAAAAAGGCAGCAAATAATAAATGGTATTGTTTTTTTCATTTAAAATAGAATGATTTTTTTATACTTTTAATACTATTCAATGATAACTAATTGGTTTAAAAAAACATATAAACCTATATTCATTGAATATAAATTATGAGTTATTCATATGGATTTATGAGGTATTTAGCTTTAAAATGGGATAAAAAAAAAGTCAAGATCTACTAAAATCACTTTTAGCAAATCTTGACTTAAATATTAAACTTTCCAATAAACGGAATCGTTCTATATCTTACTACAATTTAAAAGTAATAAATATAATTAAACATCGATTAAAATTCATTGAAGTGTGTTATAATAAAAAAAAATAACATGTTACAACTTAATGAGTTTTTTAACCGCTGTCCCTCGATCATCTGAAAATTTCAGAAAATAAATTCCAGAATTCAGGTTTTCCAAGGAGACTTCCTTACTGTTTTCAGAAAGAAAAAGTTGCGATTCCAAAACACCATTAATATTAAATATTTCTAAGGTTAAATTAGCCCCGTTAACAATCATCACTGCCTGATTTGCAGGATTTGGATATAGTTTTATTTCAGGTAAAGCGAAATCATTAACACTTAAAGTATTTGTTCCAAAAACTTCAACCTCAGCTAAAGACATTCCTCTATCTGATGTCTTTGATATTTTTATAATTCGACCTATTTTACTATCGACATCTATCCTTAATGGTCTAGAAGTTGGGTAACTAGCATAAAACTGAGTAAACACAATCACTTCATTTTCGTTTAAAACTTCTACAGTAAAATTATTTAAATCATTAACGTAATTACTGCCCGTTCTTCCATAAATCACAATTTCCTCAATGATTTTATCTCCACCTAAATTTACTTGCCACCATTTAAGCGTATTAGCCCCAGTACTTCCATGTTCGGTATGTGTTACCGAGCTTCCTCCATAATTACCATCAGTATTACCATCGTTACCACGAGCAGCATCTCCCTCGTATGCTGTGGTAGACTGAGAGGCAATCCCCCCATTTGAAGCTAAAGCCAGATTACTTAATTCAACCTTTTCTTGATGAAACTCAAACCAATCTAAATTGAAAGACCCATTTCCGAAATACAAATACACTTCGTGGGTACCAATAACATCTTGAAGTAGTGTTTCTGTAACCTCTTTCCAAACTTCCCATCCTCCTGTTTTGGGAACCATAGTTTTAGCTATTAAAGTGCCTTCTGTTGGATGGCCTAGCATAACATTTATAAATCCGTTTTCTACAGTTTCCTCGGTAGGATAACCTGCTATATTAAATGTAATTTGTGCAGGGGCTTCCGAAGTAAAATCGACACTACCATAACGAATCCATTCATTATCGTTTATCCCTCCTAGGTATTCATTATTTATTGGAACCACTCCAAACATATCACAATATGTTAATGCATCTATTTGAGAATATGCATTGTAATTTACACCGCTACATTCATCATTATTAAAAAAGAAATTATCCATATTTAAAAAAGAAGCTCCCGTCCCTTTAAAAACAAAATATAAATCGTGTGTTCCTGTTATTTCGGAAGCTGTATAGCTCGAGAATACTTCATAATTATCATTGCTCCCCGTATTCCCAACCACTACGGTTGTTAATAATGTCCCATCTACAGATCCACTTCTAACTTCAATAGTACCAGCGCTAGTAGAAGATGCTAAAACTTCAATTTCATTGTAAACATCGTCATTTCCAAAATGGACATTATTAAATCTTATATAATCGTCGTTATCAATATCTCCAATTGATTTATTAAAGATAGACAAATCATACACTGTTATTCCTGATGAAGCACAGAAATTCTCGGCACTTATTGGAAGAAACGGATTGTATGAAGCCTGAGAACAAGCGTCTTTATTAAAAGATAATTTATCCAAATTAAATAACCATCCTGTTTGGCTCACACTGGTGAATACAAAATAGATATCGGTTTCCCCGTTAACAACTTGATTTAAGTTTGCAGAAAACTCTAAATAATTAGATTCGCTACTGGTACTAGTTATGGGTATTGTCGCGAGTAAAGTTCCGGTATTACTACCTGTTCTAACTTCTATAGACACATCATTATGTATACTAGACAAGATGGCTTCAATTGAAGTCATATCAGTTAAATCAATAGCATTAAAATTTATCCAATCTCCTGTATGTATACCATAGACTTCTTTTATATTTGGATTACCATTTATTTCTCTAGTGCCTATACCAGACATGGTATCATAGCATTCAGCTTCAAGTTTGTTTACCGTATTATTACAAGGCTTTGTTGTAATACAATCGGTTAACTGAGTAATTGTATTATTAGATCCATTATCTTCAACTGGTCCACAAGAAAAAACATTACAATCTGTAGCACTCTCTAAAATCAAAGGATAAGGTGTATTGTTTGTAAATGTAATATTGTTAGCGTTTCTAGAAGGTATTGGCTCTACAGAACCTGCTAAAAACCTATTTGCAGGTCTTGTACCTCCTAACACAATTTTAATATCTGGATTATAGTAAGTTGTACCATCGTGTATTGTAATATTATGATTGGTTCCTCCTGCATAAAAATAAGGTGTATCTCCAATTTTAGGAATATAATTATCTAGGATAGTAACTTCATAAGAAGCGTTAGAACGAGAAATATCTTCTGATAGAATTGGCCCAACTGATGCATCTGCACGACAATTAATAACATCACCATCATTACCTAACCAAAAACCACCTTCGCAAGCAAGTGCTGTACAGTTTTCAATTCGTTTATTATCTCCACCTTCAGCTCCTGTATTTACACCTACGCGCATTTTAACAATGGTGCAATCTATAACTGTTGTATTTTCAGTACCTCTACTTACACCTGTAGAATCCCCATTAGAATCGTGTATAACTCCGGTAGAATAAGCTCTAATACCAGCTTCTTGAAGACTGAAGGTATAATCGCTTGTATGATCTTTTAAATTAAAACCCCAAACGGTTTCAAAATCTACATTATCCGCAGGAGAATCTGTACCTTCTTCTTGTAGCATTTCTCCAACGGTACGTAATTCTCCCTCAACATAACAACCTTCTATTATTGCATTATGAGAACCTTGTACAAATATACCATGGCCGTAAGCTCTCATAATAACACTACAATTTTTTATATGGTTTCTGTCTCCTCTAACCAAAATACCTGCATGTTTTTGATGAGCAATAACAGAACCTCCTCCTTTACCAAAAGTATCGCCATATCCATAAGGAAAAGAACCACTTACGGTTGTTTTAAAACCTTCTATTAAATTATCTGCACCATCAAGATGTATTGAACCTGCTCCTTTAGAAGGTACAGTCATCCCAATATCTTCCATGGTTAAATTCAAGTAAACATTATCATTTCCGGCTGCCCAAAACTCAATAATATCAGTGTTTCCGTATAATTTGAATATTTTAGTATCAATTTCAAATTTCACATCGGTAAAGTCAAATTTACAGTCATTTCCCGTAAACAGGAGTAATTTTGGATTTGAAAATAATTTATCTGGTCCGCAATTAGTTTCATTAAAATAATATGTCCCAGGAGTCATTACAAAATCTTCATCATTGTCTCCTAAGTGACTCCTTAACTCCGCAAGCGTATTTATTGTTGTTTGGGCTTCTAAGTGTCCAACCCATAAAAACAAGACTGGGAGAATTATTAATTGTATATATTTTTTCATTATTTGATGTTTTTTGTTGAAATTAAAGCATGAAAAAAAGTGTTTACTTAACACATAAACAACACAATATCAATGCTTTTAAAATGAATTTATTTTGATAGACATTTAGATTAAATACAAAAAGCCTCCTTATTCAACATATTGCCTAAGGAGACTTCAAGTTTTAATCAATTACTAATACTTATATTTTTTCTGGAAAAACCCCTTCTGTAGAGTTACTTTCAAATAAATAAGGAGAATCTACTACGGCTTTGTAAAACGTAGTGTAAGTATAAGTTCCTTCTGAAATAAAATCTGGAATAATTGTTTCATCCTCAGATTCATCAATTACTATAGTCTTTATAGCCCCATCTGTACTACTAATGTAAGTTAGTTCGGTTTTAATTAATAAATTATCAATAACCTCTCCATCAGTATCCGGAACTTTATTTGACACCCAAGTAATAATAGCTTCGGAATCAGAATAAGCGCTAGCTCCGGAATTTTGTCGAGCTTGTAGCGACTCCTTATATTCATCACCTAGAACTGTACCAAAAACATCATACTTTATCGATTTTCGGCCTTCTAGACCTTCTATATGAACAAAATACTCATTTCCTCCTTCTGGTAACTCTGCTTCCAGTTCATAAATTTCTGGTTCATAAACCGTTCTATTAATATCTAAAGTTGTAAGTATTTTTTCATCGTTATCTGTTAAATCATCATCAAATAAAGTAATAACGACTTTCTTTATTTTTGGATCTGAGTTAACAAATACTCTAAATAACAACTTATTATGCCCACTAGATACTGTAGACACAGAATCTGGCATAGCCAAACTTACTACGTTTTCAGGAACGTACTGTTCATATGTTTCAACCAAATCTGTATCCTCACAAGAAAAACACAGTAATACAGCTGTAAACACACCAATTCCTATAAAATTAGTGGTTTTATTCTTAAAATTATTAATCATAATTTTTATAATATTTTATTTTATTAAATTTTTATCGATTATCACCGTAGAACTCCATTTCACTAATGTGAAATAGTGAATTAGTTCTGTTCTGTGCTACTTTCTGAACAAATCTGATATAACGAACCTTAGGCATATCAGGAGAAATATCAAAATTAAATCCCGCTTCTGCAGCTTCAATATCTTCAGCTGTATTGTCATTATCTGGCTGTCCAGAGGGCTTTATAACCATAGCATCTTCTAATAAAAGTGTCCAACCATCAAAACTTCCGTCTGCATTTAAATGATCGCTACCCCAAAGATCAAATAACCAAGGATTTCCATGACGGTACATATAATTACCTAGTCTTGGCCAAAATTTAAATCTGTATACTTGAGATATAGAGCCTATATCTAATGTAATCATTGCAGGCGTAATAGGAACTCCATTATAAGACCAGTCTATATATTCTGGTAAAACTCCATCCGGATCTTTCCAGTTTGGAGGTGAGTGATATCCATTATCTCCTTTTGTTCCATCATAAACTCTTGGTAGTATCCAACCATAATCTGAAGGTGTGTCATGCGTTTGATAAACAGCTTGATAGTTAACCCTATCAAATAACTCTATATATAGCGGGGTTATTGTTGCCTTAATTTGACCACATTTATTGTTAAACCTATCTCTAATTATAAATACGAAATTGGTTTCTACAGCTTCTAATCCTAAAACTAAACGTTCTCCATCTTGAGCTGATGAATATACAGCATCCTTAAAAATTAAACCTCCAGACTCATTTTCAGAATAAATTTCGATAGTAACGTCGCCTTCCTCTGGGTTTTCCCACTTCAATCTAATTCCACCATAATCTGGTGCATAGGTTAATGTTCCACAAACGGATTTGTATGGAGGTTCTTCTGGGTTTATAACAACAGAAGCACCTACAGATTTATTTCCTGATTGATCAACAGCATATAGCGTTACATTATATTCTGAAGCTTCAGAAAAGCCTTCAACCGTTAAACTACTATTAAAGACTGATGATTTCACACTAGATATTTCTTCATTAGCCCCTCTCTGATATTCTGCAACTACATATAACAAATCTTCATCATCAGGAAGATTATATGTTATTTTTGATGCTCCCGCTAAATTTTCAACAGAACTTGCATCTACAACCACAGGACCGGGAGCGATACCATCGTCAGTAATTAACGATGACATCTTATCTTCTTCGCAACTAAATACAGTTGCTATGCACAGAAGCACTATAAATGACTTTAAATTTTTCATCATAATTTTATTTAATTGTTAATACTAATTTTTAATTACCAACCAAAAGCCTGATCTAAATTAGGGTTTGCTAGTATGTCATCTTCAGCTATAGGCCAAAAATAATCTCTTATTGAAAATTCTGTAACACCGTATTCTACTTGGTTATAAAAAGTTTCTGCCGTTGCTTTTTCATAACTCCAACCTCTCATTGACGTACTATTTAATAAAACGTGAGCTTTAAACCATCTTCTTAAGTCCCAAAAACGGTGTCCTTCAAAAGCTAGTTCTATTGAACGTTCTTGATGAATAATTTCTCTCAAACCTTCTTTTGTACTTGGCTTTGTTGGATTATTTGAAGACGTTGTCCAAGAAGCTTGAACTCCCTCTAAACCAGATCTTTCTCTTACATCATCAACATATTGAAAAACTTCTGCAGCAGGCCCTGATACTTCATTTAAACATTCTGCATACAATAAATATAAGTCTGCTAATCTATATACTGGCCATGAATAATTTTCAGCAGTAAAACTATTATTTCCTATTGCTGATTTATAGTGCACTAATTTTTTTGGCCAATATCCTGTTTGGTTAAATTGTCTTTCATTAAGGTAACCTGCCATACCACCATTCTTGGCATCTACAACAAATAAACTAGTGTCATCTGCTTCATTATTTACATCATAAGATAGAATACCATCTCCCGCTAAAGAGGCATAAAACCTAGATTCTCTATCTAAATGCAAACCAATTGTTTCATACCCTTGTTTTACATAAAACTTATTAGCTTCATCTCCAGTTTTTAAGTCGAATCTACTACTATAATCATAAGAACTATCTTCTTCTATAGGCACTCCATTTTTAGAATAAAATATTTCTGCCATATGCAATGGTATAGAATAATAAGAGTTGACTTGCCCTGAACTTGAACCTGAAAATTCATCGTCAATCCTTGCAAAACTATTATTTTGAATTGTATTTGTGGTTGGGTTAGCTTGCCCCCAAATAATCTCATTATTCCATCTATCTGTGATGGCGCCTCTAAGATTCATTTTTGTTATTGTCTCCTCTGATAAATTATATGCTGTTGAAAATTTATATAAATTATTACCTGCTTCATGCGCTAAGTCTATCGCTTCTCTACAAGCGTCTGCGGCTAATGTCCATTTATTAGCATCATAAGTTTGATTTATATATGGTGTTCCTGAATTATTAGTCCATGATGAGTATACAGAATTACCGTTTACCAAAGGACTAGCACTAAAAGCCAAAACTTTAGCTTTTAACATCGCAGCAATTGGTTTAGTGGCTCTACCAAGTTCTTCACCTTCCAAGGTTATACGTGGTGGTAAATTTTCTATTGCCTCATCTAAAACAGATACAATATAATCTACTACCTCATCGACCCCGTCTCTTTCTATACGCACCGAAATAACACCTTCACTTACTTCAATATTTTCATCGATAATAGGAATAGGACCATACATTTTTAATAAATAAAAATGATAATAAGCCTTTAAAAATTTAACTTCCGCAATCCATCTTGTTTTTTCATCTTCAGTCATATCCCTAACATCGCTAATTCTATTTAAGAAAATATTACAATCTCTCAACGCTACATGCGGCTCTAAGCGGCCTCCGTTTCCCCATAGATTATATATTGGATTTGCTTTTGATTGTTCTCCGATAGAAAGTCGCATTCCATCCCAAGTTTGATGTGTCCAAACCTCATCTCCCCCTACTAATCCAATATTACTATTTACATCAGAAAAATGTGGTAAATAACCATATAATGTATAAAAGAATTTCTTAGCATTCGCTCTATTATTAAAAACCAAATCGAAAGTAGCTACGTTATCTGGTACTATATCAATATAAGAATCACATGACATTATACATATGAATATTATAGAATATATAATTTTATTCGTTTTCTTCATTTTCTTTTTTTTATAAATTAACTCTAGCTCCAATGTTTACCGTTTTCTGTAAAGGATAATTTAATCCATTTCCTCTTAACTCTGGGTCCCAAAGTTTGAATTTACTCCAATGCACTAAATTTGTTCCACTGAGGTATAGACGCACACTTGCCTGACCGAATACAGCTCCGTTTTCTGGTTTAAAATTATACCCGATCTCTAAAGATTTTAATCTCATAAATGCTCCATCTCTCATCCACCAACTACTTGTTTGGTTATTGTTCTGTACAGCATAAGTAGACAAACGTGGCCATAAGGCATAAATATCTTGGTTCTCTTCAGACCAGTGACTCTCAGCAAAAGCTTGTAAAATTTGATTTTCAGAAATAGCATCTGGTAAATAATCTCCATTAGCATCAGTATCCGCAAATGGTGTTATTCCTGCTGAATCAATAAAAAAGGATACATTATCTAACCCTGCAAAAAATGCTGATATATCAAGGTTCTTGTACCCTACAGAAAATCCAAAACCATAACTTACTTCGGCTTGGGTAGGCTCTCCAATTGGAACTATATCTAAATTAGACACGATACCATCCCCATTAATATCTGTATATTTTATATCTCCGGGCATAACTTCCCCAAATTGCTGTTCTGGTGAATTAGCCACATCCGCATCATCAATAAATAAACGCTCTGCTACTAATCCATAAGCCTGATTGAAAGGGTTTCCTAATTTAGACAACCATGGTGTTGCAGATAAATCAGACTCCTCATATACAGTATATTCACTACTCGTTTTTACAAAATTCGCAGTCGCTTGCAACCACCAATCTTTATTAAAATTATGGTTTACCAATAATGTAAACTCAAAACCATTGGATTTTCCTTCACCTAAATTTGCTACTGGAGACGCTTGTAAACCTAAAAAAGAAGGTATATCCGAACGCGTTTGTAAAATATCAGTTGTTGTTTGTTTAAAATACTCGGCTTGCAATTGAATAGCATCTTTAAGAAGGTTTATTTCTAAACCATAGTTCTGCTTATAGGCTCTTTCCCAGGAAATATGAGGGTTTTCATATCTACTGATACTAACACCTGCACTAGATTCTTGACCAAAAGTTCCAAACTGAGCTCCTGCACCTGAATCATTTAAATTAACATTAGATAAATAGAAAAACCTATCATTACGATTTCCAATATTAGCATTACCAACTACACCATAAGACCCTCTTAATTTAAGCCTACTTATTAAATCTACATTATCAAAAAAGTTCTCATTAGATATTACCCATGCCGCTCCAACGGATGGAAAGAAACCGTACCTGTTTTTTTCAGCAAAACGTTCTGACCCATTATAACCAAAATTTCCTTCTATAAAATAACGTCTATCAAAACTATAAGTAAAACGGCCAGATAAGCCAACATTTCTACTAGGAAGTGATGCTTGCAAATCATCCGCATTTCCATCAACAGATTCTCTCAAAATACCAACCAATAAACCGCTAACGCTATGTTTAGCGTTAAAAGTTCTATCATAGTTTAATGCAGACTCAAAATAGATATTTCTATTAACAACTCTAGAGTCTTCATTCTCTGTAAAATTTAAATACTCTGTTCCCGAATCTGGGTTAAGACTAGTTAATGCATATGTATTATCTGCTCTATTATAATCAGTATCACCTATAGCATAATAATAAGGCTCATATTCCCTTGTAATATTATAAGAAGACGTACTTGTAATATTCCCCAATGCTCTCCATTTAAGCCCTTCCACAATACCTCCTAAGTCTTGTTTTACTTGTAAACTTAAAACATTTACAGATCTACTATAATCACGATATCCTCTTACTAATTCTGCATATGGATTTAAATAGCCGGCTAATTCTCCATCTCCAGTATCTACATTACCAAACAAAAGATGCTCTGTAAATTGGTTAGCCTCATCAGCCTCATAATAAGCTGGGTACCTTACAGGATTAGTTCTATTAATCATGTTATATACTTGGTTTCCTGTAGGTACGGGACCTCTATAATCATCTACTGTCGCATTTAAATTAACTATCAATTCTGTGCTTGAAGTTAAATCTATATTAACATTAGATCTTAAATTATAAACTTTATTATCAATGTTATTGTTATAATTTGCTTGATTATCAACTTTTAGTATCCCGTTATCTTGAGCAACAGAACCTGACACATAATACCTAGCTACTTTTCCTCCACCAGAAACACTAAAATTTAATCTTTGATTCTTAGTAAAATCTTGCAACAACTCATCTTGCCAATTTGTAACAGGGTAAACAAAAGGATTAATGTTACCAGCAAGAGTATTGTCTATCTTGTTTTGTAAATACGGTAACCTATCATTTCTATTTGGCGACACATTTCTAGTATTAACAGCGTCCATATGTAATCTTAAATATTCAAGTGGGTCTGCTATTTCTAAATTCTGAGTAGCCTGAGAATAAGTAGTTTCATACCTAACAGATACTCTTGGCTTTCCCAATTCACCTGTTTTTGTTTTAACAGCTATAACTCCATTAGCCCCTCTAGCTCCATAAATAGCAGTTGCTGTCGCATCTTTAAATACAGAAAAACTTTCAATATCATCTGGTGATATTCTAGCCAAATCGTCTGCTGTTAATTCTATATTATCTATTAATATTAACGGAGAAGAATAAGCTCCAAAAGTAGTTGCACCCCTAATAAAAAACTCTGCATTATCAGATCCGCCCCCAGGTTCACCAGAACTTTGAAAAGCAATAACTCCTGGAACCCGACCAGCAAAAGAGGCCGTTAAATTACTCGATGGTATTTTTAAATCTTCAGGTTTAACAGTAGATACAGCTCCCACCAAAGCTTCTTTCGTTTGCGTACCAAAACCAACTACAACAACTTCATCTAACCCAGTAAGGTCTTCTATCATTGTAATATTTAAAGTTGTAAAATTTCCAATTTTAATTTCTTGAGTTTTAAAGCCTATTGAAGAAACAACTAGAACTTCTCCTTTTTTTGCTATTAATTTAAAATTGCCATCAAAATCGGTTTGTGTACCTCTGTTTGTACCTTGAACGAGTATATTAACTCCAGGTATTGGTATCCCTTTTTCGTCAAGAACGATTCCTGACACTTCAATTTGTTGATAATCTTTGAGATCTATTTTATCTTCTTTTTCGGTTAGCTCTGCTGTAGTGGTTAGAAATGGAGTTTTTGCGTTAGCATAACCACTGACAATAAAGGAAGTACATATTAATATTGATTTAATCACCTTAAACCCCTTGTATTTATAAGGACGAAATAGATGAATTAAAGAATAAATTTTATTCATATTGTTTTGTTTAATAAAGTTAGTTGAATACTTTTTTGGTTTTGTATTAGTTGGTTAGTTTTTAGTTGTTCTTTTTCATATCTTATATTTTATTGATTAGTAATTAATTAACCTAAATAAAGGGCGATCCTACACTTATAGTTAAAATAAAGGTTAAACCTACACTTATTGTAGATACGCGAGTATTAATTATAACTTTTTCAGTATAAATTATAGCCGTTTTAATAAGATAAACCCCTAAATATTAGATGAATAATGTTTTTTTATCTAAAAAAAATAAAGAATATGACATTTATGTTTTAAGATTACTAAAAGGTGTTTAGAACTATAAAATTCTTACTTTGAACAATAAGTAATTTTATACACTGTATTTTTTGAAATTTTCATTGCTTTTTAAGCAAAAAAAAACATGATTATTACAAATGTTGTAATAATCATGTTTTTTTATTATAACTAATATAAAATATTAGTCTAAACTAATGATTTTATAATACTACTTCTTCAAAGCCTTCTTTATAGCCGCTTTAACCAAAGGCTCCATAATATCGTAACCATCACCATTGGGATGTACAGTATCTCTACCTAATTCCTTCTTCAAACCTTTTTCTTCATTTACCATTGGTGTGTAATAATCTAAATAAATAACCTTATTTTTTTTAGCATACGCTTTTATAAGTTTATTCAATTCAATAATTTTATCTGCTGGTTCAATAGATGGACTCCAAGAATAACTAGAAGCGGGTAACACTGAAGCTAAAATTACTTTTATCTTATTTGCTTTAGCTAATTCTGCCATAGAAAATATATTTGCAGCAATACGGTCTATACTTATATAACCTCTATTACCTGCAATATCATTGGTTCCTGCGGAAATCACAACAACTTTTGGTTGTAACTCAATAACATCTGGTTTAAACCTTAACAGCATTTGCGCACTAGTTTGACCGCTAATTCCTCTATTTACATAGGTAGGGTTCGCCTCAAAAAATGATCCGTGATCTCTTGTCCAATTATCTGTAATAGAATTCCCTATAAACACCACTCTTTTTTCATTTTTAATGGGTGCTCTTAATTCGGCATTAGCCTTTCTATATCGTTTTAAGTTTGCCCAATCTTCTGTAGGTATTAATTGTATTCTCACAACTGAAACCTGTGCATCAGGAGCATTCTCAGGTAATAAAACAGTTAATTTACCATCAATTAATTTTATTTTTATTTTTTTATCTGGTTCAGAAAGCAATCTTGCCTCTCTTGGTTTAATCGCTCTGTCTATAACCAATTTACCATCTTCTGGCCAATTAACAACATGTGCCAATAAAAAACCTTCTTCTCCTTCTGTATAGGCTCCCCATTCTGGTTTTTCATAAGGAATTGTTTGAGAAAACCCTATACCAATATTTAAAACAAAAGCAATTGTAAAAATTATTAGTTTCTTGTAAACATTCATCATTTTCTATATTTAATATTACTTTAGATTAAACAGCCAAACACTCCAAAAGCTCTTTGTCTGTTCATTCCTTTTTTTAATCAATCAATTCTATAATTAATTTGCTAACTCTATCTTTACAACAGAAACAGGAAGATCTGGTGCCAACATAGGCACTTCAACTATTACTTCTCTAGATGTTCCTAATGCTTTTAATTCTGTATCAGGATCAGTTAATAAAGTTACTTTTTTAAACTTAATATCTTTGTTAAGCTTTAACAATCCATCTTTTGGCCAGTCGAAAACATGAGCATAAACCACTCCATCTTTTTGAGTATAACGTCCCCATTTTGGTTTTGCGTATGGACTTGCTGAAGCGCCATAAATAGCTTCACCATTTTTCTTAGTCCACTGCCCCATTGCGTCTAAACGACGAATACTTTCAGCTGGAAATCTTCCGAAACCATCAGGTCCAATATTCAATAAAAAGTTACCTCCTTTAGAAACGATATCCACTAATTTTTCAATAAGATCTTCGCTACTCTTCCAGTTATTATCCGATGGTTTGTAACCCCAAGTTCCATTCATAGTCATACAAGCTTCCCAATCCGTATCAATACCTGTATCAGGAATTTCTTGTTCCGGTGTTCCAAAATCTCCTGCAAACTTTCCTGGGTGATTGTTCATACCATCCATTCCAGTTCTTCCTTTATCAACTCTATTATTTACAATAGTATTAGGTTGAATATCACGAATATATTTATAAAGATCCTTACCCATTTCTGTAGTATAATCAGAAATCCAATCGCCATCAAACCAAACCACACCAATATCGCCGTAATTTTTTAATAATTCACCCACTTGAGGTTTCATATAATTTTCATAATATTCAGGAAATTCCGGATTTACAACCGATGGATCATCATGTTGAGAAATGTTGTAATTAGGGTATAAATTCCCTTGTGCTTGTGGATGATGCCAATCTACAATAGAGTAATATAAACAAAACTTAATACCTTGTTTTTTACAAGCTTCAGATAATTCTTTAACAATATCACGTTTAAAAGGAGAGGTATCCATAACATCATAATCAGATACTTTTGAATCCCATAATCCAAAACCTTCATGATGCTTAGACGTTAATACAATATACTTCATCCCAGCATTTTTAGCCATAGACACCCAAGCATCTGCATCAAATAATTGAGGATTAAACATTTCAGGAAACTTCTCATAATCCTCAATCGTATAATCTAATTTATCCATCGCCCATTCGGCACCACCTCCGGCAATTTTAGTACCGCGTTCACCTCCAATTATAGAGTAAGCCCCCCAGTGAATAAACATCCCGAATTTAGAATCGCGCCACCATTCCATACGCTCGTCATCAGATAATTTTTTCTTACTGGAACTTTGAGCAAAACCTACATTGGTGTTTAACGCAACCACCAATGCTAGCAATAGTATTTTGTTTAAATTTTTCATTTTCTTTTATTTAGTGTTTATAGTTATTTTTTGTTCCGACTGATTACGCATGATAACCAAGTCTAATTTATCCGTTTTATTTTCAACATTAATTTGAAAAAAATCTTTTACCGTTTTTACTTTCTTACCAGCAGCCTCAAGAATCACATCGCCTTTTTTAAGTCCGTTATTTTTAACAGCAGGGCTACCCGACCAAACTTTTAAAAGAATAACACCTTCTGGAGTATTTAATCCGTAAGCCGATTGTTCTTGTTCAGATTCTACACTTTTCAATTCGTTACGCAACCAAGCCAAAACAAAAGCTCCTTTTTTATTTTCTTCGGAAGCATCTCTCATTACGGGGATTTCTGGTGTTTTAGCTATTTTCTTCAACTCAGCATTCTGAACTCCAAATTGATCCATTGGAAAGTTTTTGAAACCTATTTTTAATGCAGGAGAATTTTCAGCCACCGAAAAATCTAATGATGAAGGATCTTTAAATAACGGATCACCAAAGGCACTATGTAAATCTCTATCGTAAATTTGAGATTTCAACATCGATTCTTCATTCGGAAAAAAGTTGTAATCCATCTCTTTTCCCCAACCAGATAATCGTACATCTTGATAGCCTTTCTGAACGATATTGTGTTTAAAAACATCTTCACTTTTAGCAAACCAAACATGTGGATGTAAAGAATTATTTACCATAATATTATTTTCGGCAACACGATTAAAACCTTCACGCAGTTTTAATCCGTTATTTAATAATAAATTATTATAAATATGATAGTTCGATGAACCATCGTCTAAATCGATATCCCAACCATGATCGCAACGAAAACGGTTATTTCTAATAATGGTTGTTTTTATCGCATCCCATTTTGGCATATCTGGATTTGCCGTAGTTAGGCTATCCATAATACGACGGTTTGGATGCCAAAAACGATCTCTTCCCCAAGAATTAAACGAACCATGATCACTAGTTTCTAAAACGGTATTAAATACATCATTAAATTCTAAAATATGTCCGCCCCAAGTACCATCTCCAATATTAATACCTGCTCTCGGTACATCGTAAATACTATTATGTCGAACCGTAATATCCATCGCCATTGAAATTTGAACACCTGCCGTTTGCTTTTCAACACGACCAATACGGTGAATTAAATTATTTTCAACCAAACATTCTCGAGGATACAATTCGCCTTTTGGTCCCGAAACCGTATCCATTTCTACTACTGGAACAAACTCTCTATAAGTTAAAGCTGGAGATCTTACAGCCGACACATCTCCAACAAATGAAACAGCACTTGCCCCACAATCGTGAATATAATTATCTTTAATTTCTAACCCTTTATTGTATTTACTAGCCATAATAACGTTTCCACCCAAATTGGTGAATTCACTATGTTCAACTTTACAATTTTCTGTACCTTCAAAGAAGACAACAGCTCCACGATAAATAGTCCAATCACTACGCAATAACGGCTCGAAATCTTCCATAAATGTACGTGTAGTATTTTCGAATTTAATGCCTGATATAGTTACGTTTTTTACAGGATTTTCTAAAGTTCCAACCACTTGTATTAAATCTTTTAATACTGAAACTTCAAGGTTTAAATCATTAATAGCACTTATACTTTCTGGCCAATAATATAATTTGTTTCTTTTTTTATCTAAAAACCACTCGCCTGCACTATCAAGCTCTTCAAACACATTTTCTACCATACGGTATTCTTCATGCGGTTTTGAACCTCTATTATTTTGTTGTCCTCCACTTAAAATAGGAGTTCCATCATCATTAACTCCTGTTATTTCAAAATGAAAACCGCCCCATCTTCCGTTGTGTAATGCATTAAAAATTGCGCCTTCAGGATTTGCCCAAGTTGCAACGCGCTCTTTAGAAATAGCATCGGCAGCATAACCTTGCCAATATTGAGCACTCTCATCATAATTTGGATAGCGTGCTAAAATTTGTGGTTTTCCGTTTACTAAAAACTGATCGAAATCTAAACCTACAGGAACGTCGGTTACAAAAACATTATTGGTAAAAGTTTTCCATTTAGCCTCTAAAACCTGAGATCCTTTTATACTAACTTCCGAAGCATTAGTTCCTTTTATAGTTAAACCACTTAACGATGCTGGTATTTTTATAGCTTCGGATAAATGATATTGCCCTGGTAAAATATTGACAACAACCTCAGCGTCCGCATTGGTCGATTTTATTTCAATCGCTTTTTTTATAGCTTCAGGAATATTTAAAAAAGGCGCTTCTTTACTTCCGTCTGCATTTGCTACTTCATTTTGAGAAACATAAATTTCTATAATGTCTGTTGCTGAAGAACAGGACGCCAATAACACAAAAAACACAATAATTACACTTAGTTTTTTCATCTTAGATTTTAGTTTTGGTTATAGTTGCTTTTCCTTTTAAATACCCTAGAGACTGTAAAAACAAATCGGCTTCATAAACGGTTTCATAATAGTATTTACCTTTGTTTTTAGACTTATTAAAAAAACCATGCTCTTGCCCTTCATATATAAAAAGGTCGCATCGACTTCCTACCGCTTCCATTCTAGACTTATATTCCTTTCCTGTAGCCACCGGTATGTGTTTATCATTATCTCCTAAAAAGAAAATAGTTGGTGGTGCGCCTTTTGTAATATTATGCATTGGTGAAATTTCCATATAACGATCGCCAATACGTTCGTATCCATAATCGCCTTCGCCATTATCTATTACGGGGTTAAACAAGATTAACGCACTCGCTTTTGGACTTACCGAAATATCATCTGTAGATTCGTTTAAACCAGGAAGCAATGTTGTTGCAGCCGCTAAATGTCCTCCTGCAGACCCTCCAGAAGCAACCATTTTATTTGTATCAATTCCGAAGTCTTTGGCATGAATTTTTAAATAACGCATAGCCGACTTCGCATCTTTTACAGCTTCAAAAGGCGATGTTTTATTACGGTTTTTTATACGATAATCTACAACAACGGTAACCATACCTCGAGATGAAAAATATTTAGATTGATCTTCAAACTGACTAATAGATCCACTATTCCATCCGCCTCCAAAGAAGAAAACTATGGTCGGGTATTTTTTTCTTTTTTTAAATTTTTCGGGAAAATAAACACGAAGCATTAATGAGTCGTTATTAACCACTTTATAGATAACATCTTTAGATACTGGCTCCCACTTTTCTTGACCATAAGATGATACAAAAACAAGTAAACCTAATACTGTAAATATTATTTTTTTAAACATACTGCCTAATATTTTTCTATTTTCCATTCAATATAATTTCAGCTTTATCGTACCCTTTCTCTATTTTAAAGACTAACTGGGCATCATTATTTCTGTTTGTTGTTCCTTTTCGGCTAGCAACCAATTTACCACTTTCATAAAGTCTTAATTCAGCTGGCTTATCACCTTTAATAAAAGGCATATTTATTGTAATTGCCTCGTCTGTTTCAAATGTAAACCCTTCTTTTATTTTTTCAATTGAAAAAGTAAAAGGATTCCCTGAAGATACAATATCCCAACCATCATTTTCATATTTATACATCCCTGAAAGGAATAAAAAATCGAGCGTTTCATTTTCTAATGCCTGCCTTTTTATTGAAAGTAAGCCTTTTTGATAAAAGTTCTCATTTTTAGCAATATCAACATCGGAAGCATTAACTACAATATGATCGCTAGTTATTTTATCACTTAATAAAACATCAATAACCTGCGTACTTGGATATTTTTCGAATGATTTATACGAAACATTAGTAATAGGATTTTCTCCGCCTTCAAAATATGGATTGAAAACAACTGCAAATGGGTTTTGCCAAGCGGCAGCATTTCTCTTTAAAATTAAAGTTGGCGTAGGTTTTTTAAGAATTTCTAATGGAGCTGTTCCTTTTGAAATTGCATTAGATGCTGGTGAATTCACTTTATAAATTGTTTGACTCTCGCTCCCTTTTACCCACAATTTCATTAAATTATCAGGATTATTTTCAGTTTTTAATGTAAAAACAGCCTGAACAGCACCAGATGTTTGTGCTTTAAATTTATCGGTAAAATAATTATAACCTTTTAAATCTCCTTTCTTAGAACTTAAATCTGAAGTTTTATCAAGTTTTAAAACGGTATTCTTAGAATCTGTAATTTCTAACGACTGTCCTAAATTATGATAAATATACTCGTGTTTCTGTGGTCCGGCTTCTTGTTTTTTAGACCTAAATACATCGATAATATAATTTTTAGCTGTATTCGATTTTATAATAGCGGTAAAACGTTGCTGATCGGAAACCGTTGCAGGCTCTAAAAACGCCACTTTAGAAAACGTGATTTTATCAAAACTTGGTGTTTCTCCCGTTTTTGGATAACTATTTTCTAATTGATATGGATTAAACGAACGCATGGCACTATAATCAGATTTACCATCGACAATAACCGTGTTATGCGCAGGAAATCTCGAATTGAATTCACGATGCGTTGGATGCCAATAACTCGGCCCTTTTCCCATATCTGGTCCTAATGCATAATTGTTTGCAAAAAGTTCCATAGAAATACCATTAGCATGTGCATGATTACCGTAAGACCCAACTGTAGATACCATTACAGCATTATCCTTATCACCCATTCGCTGGTTAAACATACTCACATTAGACGCATAAAATGTAGGAGATGTTAAGTTTTTAATACTCGGAGACACTTCGTTTTTATTCAATTTTAATTCATCTGCATAAAAGAAAAGTTGAAAGAAATCAGATGCTTTTCGAGTATATAAATCATCGGAAATCATTTTAGAAAGAATTCCAGAAATTAATACTTCTTTCTCTGTCTTATCATATTTTTGATAATTAGAAATTAAAAGCTCGAAGTTTTCAGGTGGTAAAATTTTATGATTGGCATCTCCAAAACCTATAGTATATCCATTTGGAAATAAATATTGAAATGATGCCAAAGCAGCCTTTTCAACTATGGGATAATTTAAAAACTCGTCTTTATTAGTTGAGTTATCTAAAAGTGTGAAAATGCGTAAGAGCGTGGTAATTACGTGTACAGAATACGATGGCGATTCTGGCCAAATACCATTTTTATGATCGTAAACTAATAAAGATTCCTTTATCGCCAACTGTCTATCCGTTGATGTTTCGAAAGTGTGATCTAAATAATATTCGCGTCCTTTTCCATTTTTATAAGTTGAATCACTTTCTAAAACTAAACCGATATAAGTTAAAAAACGCGCTTGGAATAAATTCCAATTATTATCTGGAATTCCGTTTTTTATAATTTGATCTCCCCATTTCTGAAACACAGCAACCGAATGATCTAAATTCGTTTCATTAGCTTCAAAATAGTTATACATAAAATCGTAAACCGTTACTAGAGATACTACTATTCCTTCATGAATAACCTCGAAAGTGGCTAAACCAGATATTTTTTGTTGAATAGTTTTCTTTAAATCGATTGGCGCATCACGATAAAACATACCATCCATATAAGTCAAAAAAACAGGTGCAGCAAAATCTGCATATTTTTTATCATTTGTTAACCAATATAAAAATGCAGCATCTTCTGCCAATGCCATAATTTGTTCATTCACTTTCTCTATAGCAAAACCAGCTTTAGACGGATGAATCCATTCCATTTTCTTGGTTTTCTTATTCTCTAAATACAAACCTTTAGGATCGTCTAAATAAGGAATTACATCTTCCAATTTAGGTCTATTATAATCTGTAGCCCAATCTCGAGTTCCCGAATATCTAACAGTTGCAACTGGAGCAGAACCTTCGGAATGAGAAAAATCGCCAGCGTTCAAATAGACTTTATCATGTTTTGTTTTCCAGTTCATTTGTAGCCGTGAAACTAACCAACTTGGATCTTTTTCAACATATTCAAGATATTTCTCTAGGTTTTTCTTTTTCTTTTCAACTAGATCTTTCTTCCAAGAAACCTCTTCTAAAGTTTTTAGAAAAGCGTCTTTAGATTCATTGTTGGTATAAATTCTTGGATGTTTTACACTTTGTCCTAAAACGGAAAGCGACACCATCAATAAACAAATCGATATATAATTTTTTACTGCTCCTTTTATCATTTTAATTATTTAATTTCAATATTATAACCCGCTGGAAATTGTTTTGCTTTCATTGTTTTAGTTTGAATGAAAACAGGTTTATCAGAAGAATAAAAATAACTTCCGTTATCAAACTTTAACTCTGCGGAAACGGCTTCTTTTACTGCTTCAATTTTAAAATCACCTTTTTGAAGGCTTTTCCCCTTTCCTAAATATAGATATTCAAATTCATTATTTTTTTCTGAAACAATTCCAAAAACTCCTTGAAATTTTAAACCCCTAATAGGCTCGTATAGCTTATTATCAATAGCATTACAGATATATTGCTTACTATTTTTAGAAGTAACGGAGATGCTAACAAAGTTATCAGATGCTTTTAATTTTGAAATATTATATATAGATTTCTCACCTGTTTCATACGTTTCAAAAACAGAAACAAATGGATATTTTTTTCCGTTAATATCATTTTGACGTACAATTAATGTTGGTGTAGTTTCAGG
Organism: Algibacter sp. L1A34; assembly: GCF_009796805.1. Classification (NCBI taxonomy): domain Bacteria; kingdom Pseudomonadati; phylum Bacteroidota; class Flavobacteriia; order Flavobacteriales; family Flavobacteriaceae; genus Algibacter; species Algibacter sp. L1A34. Next base: position 54,137 of record NZ_CP047029.1, read on the forward strand.
ACTTTTGTTTACCAACCCAGGTGTTATATCTGCTCTTAAAGTTGTTGGAGGCGCATCTACCACATACAACTCGCGATTATTTTGTCCCATCATCCACATATTAACATGCAATGCAGGAGATACCGCTGTTGTGGTCCAATTCGCATTAAAATCTTTTGAATAATCTATTTTTCTTTGATTTTTAAAAAACGAATAACTTTTATCATACTTCACTCCTAAATCATTCACGTTCTCTAAACTTAAAGGTGTATTTAATTCACTTTTAAGTATTACTGAATTCCCTAAATTATGATGAACATAATCATTATCTAATTGATCCGATCTAAAAACATCAACATAATAGCCAGCAGTTTCAGAGGTTCGAACCATAGCTACTAAACGACGTTTTTCGTCTGCAGACACATCTGAGAATGATACCTTTTCGGAAGTTTCGGAAGTATTATAAAACCCTATATTGGTATCTACTACAGGATCCATGGCATTTATAACAATATCTCCACTACTATATCCTGGTAAAATGGTATTCGACCCTGTAATTCCTCTATGATATGGAGCATCTTTAGACCAATAAGATTCGTATGCCGAAGCATCCGGAGCCATAGCCCAACCCTTTCCGTAGAATTGCATAGCTAAACCATTTGCTGTTAAATGAGATTTATGTTTTCCGCCGTACAGTGTGAACATCATACCATTATTTTCATCGTTTCCATTTCTCATAATAATATGTTTATGAAATGGAGAATATGCCGCTTTATGAAATGGCAAATCACTTCCCAAACCTAACAAAGGTTGGTTAAAAATAATGCCTTGCCAATTTGATGCGTTTCTGTCATACTGTCCCGAAGCGATATTTTTACGAATTACCGTAGCCATTTTTTTTGCTGTTTCGGTATCTCCTTCCCAAGTAGAATAGGTTAATAAAGACTCAAAAGATGAAATATTTGCGGGTCCGCCGCGCATGTCTCCAAAAACTACTAAGTTCCCACGAGCATCTAACCAACCTAAATTTGCTAATGCTGCTTTAGTAATAATTGGGTTTCCAGCTAACGTATTCACACCAGATTTATACAATTTTACGCCCATATCTAAAACCAAAGGAATCATGCCTGACGCATAACCCGGAGATTCCGGCCACAAACCTGTTGTTTTGTTATAATAGTCCATGATTACAGGTAATCCTGCAAAATATTCGGACGGTTTATCTTTCGTATAAAACGGAATATAATATTCTCGTCCTTTACCATCTTTATAAAAATCGTTAGATTCTAAAACAAGCATGCTATTCAATATATTTTTATAACGATTCACATTCCAGTTTCCTACTTTACCACCTCTTATTAAATCTATTTCTATAAAACGTTTAAACACATCTCCAGCAACTTCTGTTGTGGTTTTGCTTAATGCTTTTAAGTGTGGATGCGGATGCGCATTTAAATAATCATACAAAAAATCGTAAGCAGCAGCAGCAGGAATTTGTCTGTCGTCATGAATAACTTCATAATCATAAAACCCCATAATACCACCAGGTTCGTAGCCTCCAGCTCCTTTAGTAGACTTATTAGGATCTAATGGTGGCTCCATATAATAGGTTCCTAACATCCAAGTCCATAAAATATCTGAAGAAAATTTCGCATACTTTTCATCTTCAGTTACAAAATATGCAAAAGCGGCTTTTTCGGCTAGCTTTAAAATCTCCATGTTGTTAGCACGAATCATGTGTCCTGTTTCTTTATAAGGAATTAATACAGGCGTTTTATCGGCACTCGATCTACTAATACCTAATAAATCTCCAGATTCACTATAAGGAATTCTATCTTCTAATGGCACATTTAAATAATCGTTCCAAGTACGCATACCTGGTAATCTAACGGTTGGTACAGGTGCATTACCTTCCCCATAATCCCAATTTTGATTTTTAATATAGCATTGTGTAAAATGCGCCCCTTCTTTCCAATACATTGCCAATCTAGAAACAATCCATTGTGGATCGGTGATATGACGCGTTACGTACGGATTAATTTCTTCTTGTAATGCATTCCAAGAAGCTTTAGCCCAAGCTTCATTTTCAATTTTAGATAAAACCTCTTGCCTATCAGATTTATTTACAAATACTTGAGGGTGACTTCCTTCTTTTTGCCCATAAATAGGGCTTTCTATTAAAAATAAAACGATTAATAATGGTACTAATTTTGATAATTTCATCTGAATAAAAAACTATTTTATGACTATGATTCTTATATAAGAATGTCTAAATTTTAATTTGAAATAAAAACTCAGACGTAATTTTAATTACTTTTTAATGAAGCGGAACAGTTTCAATATCTGGGTTGTTTTTGGCTTCAAGGTATTTTCTAAGCACTTCTTGATCTAGCTCCGAACTATCTCCATAAAACTTACGCATATCTTTAAGTTGTTGTTTTAACTTCACAACTATATCTGCATAGGCAGGATCATCTATAACATTAGTCATTTCTTGAGGATCTTTTTTACGATCGTATAATTCCCATTCATCTACATCGTAATAAAAATGCGCCAATTTATATTCTTGAGTAATAATAGCATAATGCCTTTTTACCATGTGAATTCCTGGGTATTCGTAATAATGGTAATACACGGCATCTCTAGTCCATTCTTCGTCGTTTCCTAATAACAAAGGAATTAGACTTTCACCTTGCATATCAGAAGGCGGAACAATGTGTGCTGCTTCTAAAATAGTTTGAGCAAAATCTAAATTCTGAACCATTTCGGTATTTGTAGTTCCAGGTGTAATTACATTTGGCCATTTAATTAAAAGCGGTGTTTTAAAAGATTCATCGTAAACAAAACGTTTATCGAACCAACCGTGTTCTCCTAAATAAAACCCTTGATCGGAGGTATAAATAATAATGGTATTTTCATCCAATCCGGTATCTTCTAAATAATCTAACAAACGTCCAACATTTTCATCAACAGCAGCAATACATCCTAAGTAATCTTGCATGTATCTTTGGTAGCGCCATTTCATTAATTCGGTGTCGTTCATTTTTGGGTATTGCTTTTTAAAGTCTTCCATCATTGGTCTGTAAACCGAATCCCAAACGGCTCTTTGCTCAGCATTCATAGCACCAACTTCACGTTCAAAAGCTTCTAAATCCCATCCAGATTTATCTTTAATGCCTAATTCTGCCATCATTTCAGGATATAACTTAGAATCTCCAGCCCAGTTCATGTGAGTTAATAAATTCATTTCTGCCGTTTTAGCTGCGGTTCCGCGTCCTTCGTAATTATCAAATAAAGTTTCTGGCTCTACAAAGGTTTTCTTGGTGTATTCTTTAAAATGGCGAGGCGCTGGTAACCACTCTCTATGAGGTGCTTTTTGCATTGAGAATAACATAAATGGCTGTTCATCATTCTTATTTTCTTCTAACCAATCTAAGGTCATATCCATAATAATATCGGTTACATAACCTTCAACCGTAATTTGTCCGTCATTGGTATCAAAAATAGGATTGTAATAGCGACCTTGACCTGGTAAAATTTTGAATTCATCAACACCTTTTGGATTGTTACCGAAGTGTAATTTCCCAAACATGGCTGTTTTATACCCAGCTTGTTGCATTAACTGCGGAAAGGTAACTTGCGATTCATCGAAAGGAAATACGTTATCTACTTTACCATGAATATGGCAGTGTTTACCAGTTAAAATAGTTGCTCTTGACGGTGCACAAATGGAATTAGATACACAGGCGTTTGTAAACTTAATACCTTCATCCGCAATGCGATCTATATTTGGAGTTTCAATTAAATGATTACTATACGCACTAATAGCTTGATACGCATGATCATCGGACATCATAAAAATAATGTTTGGTCGCTTTGCAGGCAATTCTTTTTTAACAACAGCAACCTCCTTGTTTTCTTTCGATTTACAAGACACCATGCTTATTAAAAAGAAAACAGTTAACAATTTTAAAATAGTTAGATTTTTCATAGTTATATTATAATGATAATTTTTAATTAGACATTTAAAATAACAACGGCTAATGAATTACTTGGAATTTCAACTTTTATACCTTCTCCATTTTCTATTTGACACTCGTAAGCCTGTGCTTCATCTTTAGTGTTTTGAATAAGTACATAAATTTTTCCTTCGTACTTTATTGAAATTAAATCGGCTCTAGAAAAGTTAGCAATTCGTTTAGCTCCTGGAACCAAATACTGACTCATAAACCCAATAACCGCATAATCTGGATTATATGTTACTTGTTTTGTATTTCGGTCTATATTAATAAGTGAATTTTGTTTCCAATCCCAACCACTTTCGGTAGTTTCATTTAAAATCATGTTCCAATAACAATAATTTGGTACACCTCTATTAATATAGTTAGCAATCTCTCTTAATCTGTTTGATGCTTGTCCCCAATTATTTTTTCCATCATCGCAGTTTCCTTCTGTGTGCATTAAGTTTACTTCTGGATAAACATCTTTGGTTTGTTGAATATAAATTCCGCCAGTATATTGAATTCCTATACCATCATACAAGTTCCTATAGTCCTCGTTAGCTGCAATTTCAATGGCATCTAAACGCCCGTAGGTTCTAAAAGTTCCTGCCCAAATTTCAGTGTCGATATTATCTTTTTCAAACTGTGGACGTAAATAAGATTTTACTAATTTATTCATTTGAGCCACCGACATATCATTAGACGGATATTTAGTATTGGCATCATTTTCATTTTGAATAATTAACCTATCCACAGTAATGCCTTTTTTCACGTAAGCTTGAATGTATTTAGAAAAGTACAACGCATAAGCTTTATAGATTTTAGGTTCATCTTTTAGTTGGTTCTTCTCAGGAAACTCTTCACCTCTATCCATTAAACCAGAATATTTCATCCATGCTGGTGGACTCCAGGGTGAAGCAAATAATTTTAAGTCTGGATTTGCTTTAAATGCTTTTTGAAGATAAGGAATAACCGTAGTTTCCTCTCTTTCTATTGAAAAATGCTTCATCTTATAATCGTCTGCTTTTTCAGCATAACTATACGCATCAATTCCAAAATCGCTAGCACCAACAGCAGTTCTATTAAACACAAGTTCCGCCCCTTGATCTAAGCTAAAAAGGTTCGCTATAACTTGATCTTGTAATTCCGATGGTAATGACATTAAGGCTTCTCCTCCAATTTCATTAAAAGCACCACCAAAACCTTCAAGCGTTTGAAACTCAACGTTTGGATATAATTTTATTTTATTCTTTCGGTTAATAGGCGTTTCCACATCTTTTCCTACGGATTTATTTACAATAATTTCTCCATTCGGTATTTCTCCTGATAATTTAATAGCATGCACTTCTACATTATTTTGAGACCATACAGTTATCATAGATAAAAGACAGAAAAGTAGCGGCGTTAACTTTTTCATATTTATTTAGTTTTTGTTATTTGAATAGCAAAACCATTGTTACTATTACTCTTTATATTTATTTGAATTAACCTGTTTGAAATGATTAATTTATAATATTAGATTCCCCTTCATCTACAACCTCACCCACACTTGTAATAATACTTGTTTTTGAATATTCCCCTAATAGTACTGGATTATTAGTCTCGTTATTCAATTCAATACTGGTAGCACTATAAGTGTTTTTCAAATCTTCCTCAGTACGTTCGTCATTATCTCCCCAATCTTCTGCAACTCCAATCCAAATAGGGCGTAAGTTTTCATTTGGTTTTGTTCCATTATAAGTGAATTTAACCTGATGTCCACTTCCCGTAATTTGTGCAAAAGGATGATTGCCCATAGTAACTTCAGAATCTATCAATTCCAATTCAATATCAGAATTTTTCTTATGATCATAAGGTAACATCAATAACGGACCAAAGGCTGTATTACCTTTACAGTTTTTAACAACAGCATTGGAAGGAAAGCTATAAGCATGTTCGCAATTTACTACTGTATTGTTTGATACATTAGAAGCTCCAGAACCAATAGATAAGGTAATTCCACCACGCATTTTATCTACAAAACAATTTTCGACTGTAATATCTCCTGTTCTACGATTAACACCATTAACATCATCACCATCTAAATAAGCTCTTATTCCATCTTCTGTTAAACTAATCATCTCTCCTTTTCGAATAGGCAAACCTCTTTCCAATTCTGGGAAATATATTTTAAAACCATAATCATAAGCAGGACCAGAAGTTTCTTCATAAATTTCGTCTGTAAGTCGTCTAGCTCCTTCCATAGTAACGTTACGTATTATGGTGTTTTGCGATCCATGAATATGAATTCCGTGTCCAAAAGAAAACACTTTAAAATCGCATCCATCTACCAAAACATCATCACCTAAAATAGACATTGCGGAATGTTTATACAGCCCTACATAATGATCTGAACCTTTACCATACAAATCACCATAGCCATAAGGCGCCGACCCTTTTATAATAAAATTACAACCAAGAAATGAAATATCATTACCGTGTACCTCAAATTCTGCAAGGCTTTTATAAGGACGTTCCTCTCCTGTATTTTCAAAATCCCCTCCATTAAAAACAAGATTGCTACCGTCTATTCGATACGTAGCAAACTCATGCGTATTTCCAGGCCCCATATTTCGTAAAACACTGGTTGGGATTATAATAGTTACTCCTTCAAAATTAAATACGTTATTAGATCCACTAAAATGAAAAATAGTTTTCGGGTCTTCAGGCATGGTCCCAGATACAACATATTCCCCGGCTTTCATATTAATGGTTTTACCAGATAATTGAACCGCTTTTCTTAATTCGTCAATTGTAGAAATGGCAAGTATATCATCGTCATAATTAAGTACAACTTCCTCCTCTATAACTTCTTCCTCATTTTCAATAACTTTATCATCTTTTTCCTCTCCACTATCACAAGCTGTAATAAAACATAAGGAAAATAAAATAATTAAACCGAAAAGGTATTTAGGTAATAATTTTGGTTGTTTCATGGTTATTTAGTTTTGGTTTATCTTACTATTTTAAACCTATAACAATGTCTTGAAAAGGCATTGGTGGCACTTTAAAGGTTATTATTTTTTCCCCGTTTATTATATGGCGGTCCCCATTTAATTGTTTAAACCCAAAGCTCATAACGACGTTTCCTTTACCATAAACATCCGGAACCGTTAGTAAAATTGGATCATCGCAAGTCAATTGCATTTGTTCGCCATAAACTAAAGTCGCTGTTCCATATTTTTTACCTAAAACTTCGATATTATATCCGTTTTCTTCAAGCCTTTTTCCAGAACCCAGAAAAAGTGTTGTTTTATCTTTTTCGGTGGTTACTATCCCGAAAGTTCCGTCAAATTCTATATTCTGAAAAGTGTAAGTTCCGAATGTATCCGAAGAAAACACATAATCCTTTCTATCCGAAAGGCTTTCTATTTTCAATCCTACAAAGCTTTTATTTGAAGTCGCATCAAAAGTCTCAATATGTTTTATTCTTGAAGGTTCACTAGTTGTTGAAGGTTCATAAACCGCCACAAACGGACGATTCCATGCTTCACCATTTTGGCGTACTACAATAGTAGGCTGTAATACCTTAGCTATTTCTTCGGGAACCATAGCTTCTCTCATAGCCTCAGAACGTGGTGATTTTACTTTGAATATTTCACGATTTTTATTCCCGCTCATCCACATATTCATGCTAACTTTTTCTTCTCCTTTAATAGATAAATTAAAAATGGCGTTAAAATCTGAATCTGTTTTTACTGAAGTTTCATCTGTGATGTAATCGTAAGCCTTAATATTACCTGCTTTTGAAGTTAATTTAGAACTCGTGTCTAATTTTAGAGTTTGATTGTTTTTGGTTGAAATATTTAACTCTTGACCTAAATTATGATAGAAATAATCATGATATCCATCCTTTCCGTCTTTTTGTTTAGAACGAAAAATATCTACATAATATCCAGAAGTTTCACCGGTACGTACAATACTCATCACTCTATTTTGATCGGAATTTGTACTCGGTTCATTAAAATAAACATCAGAAAAATTGATATTTGGATAATAGCCTGATTTTCTTTCCGAAGTTGGATACAATGCATTCACTTGAAAAGGATAGTAACTACGCATTTTATTGTACTGTGATTTTCCATTTACAGAAACCGTATTATGTGCAGGGAATTGCGAATAATACTCACGATAATCTGGCTGAAAATAACTCGATCCACGCCCCCCTTCAGGAGCTAAAACATAATTTTTACCATACAATTCCATAGCAATACCATTGGAATGGGCATGATTCCCTAAAGACCCAACTTGAGAAATCATTAAACCATGTTTTGCATCCAACCCATTTCTCATAGCTACCCAACTCACTGTTGGCGCGTAAAAAGAACTCGTCATGTAATCACTCTTAATTGCAGGTGCAATAGTTTCATCTAAAAGAACTGTAGAATCATGTAAAAAGTTGGAAAATGCATTTTTCTTATTTCCTTTCGTATTCTGCACTTTTTCACCTTCTATTAAATATAGTAATCCAGTAAATTTTTCTTCTTGTTCTCTATTATTAAACTGCTGTGCATTACTAATTAAATCGTAATACGGGTTAGATTTCAACGGTCCATAATGCGAATCACCAAAAGCAACAATGTTATTATTAGGATATAAATACTGAGGCATAACCGCCACAGCTTCTGGAATTACTGGCATAAATTGCATAATATCTACACCCAATGAGTTTTGAACAACTCTTGCCAAATGCGTGTACCCTTCGGCCACGCTTAAAGCATAACTTGAACTCTCATTCCAAACACCATTTTTTTGATCGTAACCATAATCTAAAACATCTTTAACAGACCATTGTCGAACTTCCGATTCGTTAAATACACGGTTTAAATAATACTGACAGCCTTTGCCGTCGTCGTACATTTTATCTTCATCTAAAACCAACGCAATTTGAATTACAAAATTGGCTTGATGTAGATTCCAGTTATTATCTGCTACACCATTTTTTATAATTATTTCTGCTAATTTCTTTAAAGATGTGGCATAAATTTGATTTTCCTTTTTATGTTTTTTTTGAATATAATCATAAAGAAAATCGTAACACTCAGCCAATTCATCTACAATATTTTCTTTAATAACTTGAAAAGAAGTTAGTCCAATTATATTTTGAACATTTCCTTTTTTCATGTCTATAGGTTCGTTTCTATAATACAAACCCTGCATATACACATCGAACAAATGTGCTGCTAATTTTGCGTAATCGGCATCACCTTCAACATAATAAACCAACGCTGCATCACGAGCAATTCTCATAATATTTTCGTTAGTATTTTCTATTATTCTTCCTGTTTTAGCTGGATTTACCCACTCCCATTTATCTGTTTTTTTATTCTGAAGAAATAAACCACGCGAATCTTCTAAATATGGCTTTGCATCTTTTAAACTTGGTATTTTATAATTTGTAACATAATCTCGTTGCCCTGTAAAACGTACCGTTGGCACAGGCGCATAACCTTTGGCATGATCGTAAAACTCCCCTTTCACAAAAATATCTGTAGCATGAGATTTCCAATACATTTGATATCTTGATGATAACCATTCGGGTTCAGTTTTATACTGCTCGACGTATTTTGAAATTTTACTTTTTATAGCTTTATAAGATTGCTGAACATCATTTGAAGTTTCTATTTTTTGAAGAATATCTTCTTTAGAAACTTTAGACGATATTAAACGCGAATGTACTCGTTCAATATTCTTAGGAAATACAAATTGAGCATAAGTCAACTTTCCAAAAAACAAACTAAAAGTAATTAAAAAAACTATTTTCTTCATCCTTTTCATATCTCCTATTCATTACGCACCCAAATATGGCTTCCGTCTAAAAGTTTTTTATATTGAATTTCGAATTCCGCTTTTATCTTCTTAAAAACTTCTGGTTCTTTTAAAGCTAAATTTTCAGATTCACTGATGTCGTTTTTCAAATTAAACAATACAAAGTCGGTCAATTTTGCACTTTTTACAAACTCTTCATTTCCATCGTATAGATTATGAATATGTGGTAATTCTTCATTGTTAACATCTAAGCGCCCCATAATTTTCCAATCGCCACTTCTCATAGCCACTCGGCGTTCGTTAATAGCATCATAAAAAGCCCAAATCAACGGTTTTTCACGTGTTAATTTACCCGAATCTAAAAAGCTTTTAATGGATTGACCGTCCAAAGTGCGTTTTGGCAATTCGGCTCCCGCCAATTCAGCAAATGTTGGTAGAAAATCTAATGCTGAAACCACTTGATCCGAGGTTCCTGAAAAGGTTTCTTTCCCCATCCAATTTACAATACACGGTACTCTAAAACCAGCTTCGTTAGTCCATAACTTCATCCCTTTTAAGGCACCTGGTGTACCATAAGAATGCTTGGCTCTACTATAACGCATAAAGGTTTCTGGCCCATTATCGGAAGTGAAAATGATTAATGTATTCTCACTATTATGTTTTTCTAAATAAGTTACTAAACGGCCTACTGCAATATCTACATTTTCAACATTAGCAAAATATTCTGCTTGCTGACGATTTTCTGCCAATGGTAAATATTTTTGAACTAAATCTTCTGGTGAAGCAATAGGTTCGTGTGGTTCATGAAAAGCCACTTCAAGAAAAAATGGTTTATCATCTTTTTGGATTTTCAACCAATTAATAGCTTCATCAACTACAATTTGACTACTAAAACCTTCTATCTCACCAACCTTTTCACCATTACGAATAAAATTATTCGGGTTATGATGGCTAGGCGCTGCATTGTTATGTGTAGCAAACCAATGGTCGAAACCAAAATCATTTGGTTGAGGTTGTGCTGCATTATTAAAACGAGAATTACAATGCCATTTACCAGATAAACATGTGGCATATCCAGCAGATTTTAAAATAGCAGGAATGGTAACCTCATCGGCTTGAAGATGCACTAAATCTCGATTATCTTCACTTTTTTTATACCCCGGAATAAAATCGTAAACACCCGCTCGGTTTGGACTTCTCCCTGTTAACAACCCAACTCTTGAAGGTGAACAAACTGGAGCTGTGGAATAAAAATTGGTGAGTTTAATTCCGGTTTTTGCCAGTTTATCCAAATTATCTGTTTTAATAATAGGATGCCCAAATGCTGCTAGATCTCCATAACCTAAATCATCACATAACATAACAACAATGTTAGGCTGTGACGATTTTTCAGTTTGAACAGTATCTTCTTTTAATAAAGAATTTTCTTTGGATTTACATGAAATGACTAATAAGACAACCACGCATACCATATATTTTATTACTTGGATCATTTTAATCTATTTTGATTTATTAAAAAAGTCGCTAAAATAAAGCATGTGGTATTTTATAGAATTACTCCAGTATTTATTGGTATGCCCACCTGGACGTTCAATATAATCGTGTGGAATATTGCGTTCCACTAATTTATTATGAAGACGAACATTAGCGTCGTGAAAAAAATCGTCTACACCACAATCAAATAAGAAATTTAGATTTTCACCATCTAGTAAATACACTAAATTAATTACACTGTTTTTTTTCCAGATTTCAGGATTTTCGGCATAAACACCTAATCTTTTAGAAATATCCCAACGCAATGGAAATGGCCTAATATCGACACCTCCACTCATACTTGCTGCTACTCCCCAAATATCATTATGTTTAAAAGCCAAATACAATGCTCCATGGCCGCCCATACTGTAACCAGAAATGGCACGGTTTTTATTATTAGCTTTTGTATTGTACGTTTTATCAATTTTAGAAACTAATTCTTTCGAAATATAAGTTTCATACTTCATGGTTTCATCAATTGGACTATCAAAATACCAACTTGTTTTAGTACCATCAGGACACACAATAATTACATTATATTGGTCGGCATAAGCTTTAATCTTAGGAGCTTTTCCTAACCATGCTTTGTGGTCGCCTCCTGCTCCATGCAGCAAATAAACGACAGACAAAGCTTCTCCATTTTTTTTATAAGAATCGGGAGTAATTATTACATTTTTTATGTCTTTATTCATACTATTACTATGCACAACTAGCGTATCAATTTTTGACGCATAAAGCGATAATGACAAACAAAAAACGAGTAAAAACCCAACTAACTTTTTCATATAAACTGATTTATTATTTTTTCTTTAACATGATATCTTCTAATTCTTCTAATGTTTTCCCTTTAGTTTCTGGCATCATAAACGCAACAAATAATAATTGAAAAACCATCATTACGGCAAACACAAGAAAAACAACTCCTCCTCCAACTAGTTTTAATAAGAAAGGAAATAATGAAGGAATAAGTGCTGCTAAAACCCAGTGGGTTGAACTACCGAAAGCTTGACCGGAGGCACGTAAATGATTCGGGAAAATTTCTGAAATAAACACCCAAATTACTGCACCTTGGCCTACTGCATGAGCTCCAATAAATAAAAACAAGAAAATTGGTACCGCCATACCTGTCCATTCTAATAAGAAAGCAGCAGCTAAAAGTCCTAATGAAACAATATACCCTACAGAACCAATATACATTAACGTTTTTCTTCCTAATTTATCAATTAAGAACACCCCTAATAATGTAAAAACAAGATTAGTAACACCTAAGCCTATACTATTTAATAATGCTGAATTTTCTCCTAATCCTGCCTCTTCAAAAATACGTGGCGCATAATATAATACTGCATTAATTCCTGAGAACTGGTTAAAAAAGGCTATAAAAAAGGCTAACATTAACGGAAATCTATATTTTTTAATGAAGATAGTTTCAGATTTATCACTTTTTTCTGCATGCGAATTAAACTCTCTTATTTGCTCTTCAACATCAGCCTCAGGCTCTATTATTTTTAAGACCTCTCTCGCTTCATCCTCTCTAGATTGAGATAATAACCAACGTGGGCTTTTAGGTAATTTTAAAGCGAATAAAATATATAACACTGCAGGAATAGCTTCTACACCAAGCATCCAACGCCATGCATTGTCACCAATATCACTTAATAAGTAATTAGATAGATAAGCTATCATGATACCAAAAACTATATTAAATTGGTACATAGCAACCAAACGGCCTCTATCTTTTGCTGGTGCAATTTCAGAAATATAAGCTGGAGCTGCAATAGTAGATGCACCTACTCCTAATCCTCCAATAAAGCGAGCAAAGGCAAATACATACGGATCATTCGACAAAGCCGAACCTATGGCTGAGACAGCAAATAAAACCCCAATAACTATTAGGGTATTTTTACGTCCGTATTTATTAGTTGGAATACCTCCAAAAATAGCACCTACAACAGTTCCCCAAAGTGCCATTCCCATAACTACTGCGCCATGAAAAGCTTCTGAAGACCCCCATAATGCTTGTAATTTTTTATCGGCACCAGAAATTACGACAACATCAAATCCAAATAAAAAACCTGCAAGTGCTGCGGTAATAGACCATAATAATATTTTTTTGTTCATGTTATGTTTGTATTAGTTTTATTAAAATATTTAATTGTATTATTTTTTTAGAGGAATAACCATATTCCATGTTTTTGTTCCATTGCCAAAACCACCAGGACCATCCATGGTGGCGAAAAATATATGAGTTGGTTTTCCGTCTTCAACTAAAACAAAAGGACGTTCTAACTGTCCTTGTTTAATAGTTTTTCCGTTATTCCATTTTACCATTTTAGTATATGCTCTCGGGTTATCATCTACCACCCAATGTATCCCATCTGTAGAATGTGCTAAAAGCCCATCTCCATGTCCGCCAGTAATAGCTCCACGTTGGTCTTTAGCAATCATGTGATAGCCTTTAGCGTCTCCCCATAAATGCGGATCTTCAACTTCACCAAAGTGTTCTACTGAAAATAAAGGTTTATCACCAATTACAGTATATTCTCCATCGAAAGTAGGCGCCGTAGCTACGCCAATACTCATATCACTATGTGTAATTCCGTCTTCTTTATACGACCGGCCTTTAAATAATAAAACTACCGAGCCATCTTCTTTTATTAATGGAGAAGGATTAGATGTTAAAAAACTGTAATACGAATTTGGTTTCACTTCTAAAACAGGAGCATCTCGTCGTTTCCATGGTCCATTCGGACTCTTTGAAGTTGCTATCCCAACACGTTTTCCCCAACGGGCTGCAATACACCATTTACTAGATAAATTGAATTGATCTACATTACCTTCTGTAACATCCTCAAATGGATGGGTAGACCCCATATAATAAAGAATATAGGTATCTTTATATTTTACAATTTTTGGATTGTGACAAGATTTCCCATCCCAATACTGCGTTCCACGATTACCTAAAGCAACATCTTTAAATTGATACGGACCATCTGCCGTTTTAGAAATAGCATGTACAATTTCCGACTGAATCATCCAACCTGGATGAAACGGTAAATATTTTGGCCAACGTGATGCATACATGTGATATAAACCATCTTCGCCTTTAATTACAGAACTTCCCCAAACCCAATAATCGTCCATTTGTAGTCCGCCATTAATTGGTGCTTCTTCTAAATTATCGAAAATGGCATTCTGTGCATTAGTACACGCGATAACCCCAATAAATAAAAGAATAAAATATTTCATCTAAAAAAGTATTTAGTTTTTGTTTGGTTTTAAGGTTACATCTTTCAAGTTAATAGCATTCCATTTTCCTACTACAGGCATTATAGAAAACTGATACTTCCCAGCTTTTTCAACTTTGAAATTACTTAAATCTGTTGTTTTAAATCGTTTAGGATTAGACCCTGTTTTTGGGATTTTAACGGTTTTAGTTTCTCCGTTAAATGTTATTGAAATTTCGGAATCTTCTACTGCAGAATACCCTAAAACCCCATTGAAACTGCCTGGTTTATCTATTTGAAAAGACCAATATACTCTAGCCGTTTCACTATCCCAATTAGAAATACAATCCCATTCCTCTTTATATAACGCGCCTGGACCTTGTAAGTTTTCATATTGCGCTCTAAATGCAGATAAGACCGCAACTCCAGCTTCATCCTGTCCTAATGGTTTTACAGGTAAAGCATTTGGCTTTTCTTTCAGCTTTAAAACAATTACAGAAGCAATACTATCCGGTGCTTCTCCTGTTAATTTTACTTGAATACCATCGTCTACCGTTTCCGTTTTAAATGTTCTATTTTTATCAGTTAATAAATAACAAGATTCTACACTGTTTTTTAATCGGATAGGTAATGATGCGCCATCTTCCCAGTTGTAAACGTGTAAATAAAGCAAGCTTTTATCGTTAACCGTTTTCATAG
The DNA here is from genome assembly GCF_009796805.1 of Algibacter sp. L1A34. Taxonomy (NCBI): domain Bacteria; kingdom Pseudomonadati; phylum Bacteroidota; class Flavobacteriia; order Flavobacteriales; family Flavobacteriaceae; genus Algibacter; species Algibacter sp. L1A34. The sequence goes on from NZ_CP047029.1 coordinate 69,384, forward strand.
TAATACGTCCCCAATCTGGCTCGGTACTCGTTGGGCTAGCTTGTGTTCCGTATATAGCTTCGGAATTTTTTGACATCCAAGCGCCAATAGCTTTCATACGTTCTACCGCCTCAGGTTTTAAAATCCCTTCACTAGTTGGACTTACATTTAATAAATAATTCCCGCCTTTACTACTTTGGTCTATCAAATTATGGATTAAAGTAGGAATCGATTTGAATTTATTATCGTCGCTACGGTAGCCCCAACTTCCACTAACGGGTTGGCATAATTCCCAATATTTTGCTTCAGGTTGATGTCTAGGTCCGTTTCTTTCAAAAGTTTTATGATCTCCAGGATAATCATCGCCCAAACGGTCGTTTGTAATTATTCGTGGTTGTAATGCTGTTGTAATGTGGTGTAAACTATCTACTACCGATTTTGTCATTTCTCTAGGCGTATCCCACCAAAAAATAGCGATTGGGCCGTATTCTGTTAGCAATTGTTTTACTTCAGGCAATGCTTTTTCGTAAACATACGCGTCGCTACTAACACGTTTTAAATCTTTATCCCAAGTATTTCCTAAACCACCTGGATGATGCCAATCTTGAGCTTGTGAGTAATAAAACCCAAATTTTATGCCTTGAGCCTGACATTCTTTAGCTAATTCTTTTAAAACATCGCGTTTAAATGGCGTGGCATCTACAATATTATAATCGGTTGCTTTAGAATCGAACATTGAAAACCCATCATGATGTTTGGCTGTTATCACCATATATTTCATGCCAGCTTCTTTCGCTAAAGACACAAACTCTTTGGCGTTGAATTTTGTTGGATTAAACTCGTCTGCAAATTTTTCGTATTCGACAATTGGAATCTGCCCTTTATTCATAATCCATTCGGCACTATTAGAAATTTCTTTGCCTTTATAAAACCCTGCAGGAACAGTGTAAATCCCCCAGTGAATAAACATACCAAAACGGGCTTCTTCCCACCATTGCATGCGTTCTTCATCTGATATATTTTTCGAATCGATATTCTCGTTAGTAACTATAGACTTTTCTGCTTTAGTTCCACATGCTGTTCCTAAAATAAAAACAAACAACATTGCCCAAACACCTAATTTTTTCATCCTTGTTTTTTTATTATTTATTCTAAAAAAGTATAACATATACAATAATAAAAATTATAGAGTTTTTACTGTATAAATCATGAGCCTTTCCATATAAACTATAGCTTATTTATGCGCTATATTAATAAAATAGGCTATTAACAAATAATTGGACGATTACAAACACGAATAAAACCCCTCAATTTACATGAGAATCTGTAAACTATTTTAAGACATATTTATAGTGAAAAACGAGATTAAATTAATGGCGAGTTTCCTTTAAAATAAAATCCACAATTGGTTTTGGATCTTTTAAAGAATGAGGATGATGCCCTACTTCTGGCTTGCGAATCATGTTTAATTCCCAACCCAAACTATTTAGTCGTTGCTCTAATAACGTGCTATTTTCTACAACAGGAACCACCTTATCGGCATCACCAACAATAATTAAAATAGGCACTTTTTGAACAGCGATATATTCCATATGATTTATTGGATTTCCTGAAAATTGAGTTGCAATTTCTTCAGAAAAACCATAACTCACTAAGCAGGCTTGCCATGCTTTTTTAGAGCCATCTCCAGTACCTTGCCCAGCAGGCCAACTTTTAAAATCGCAAACCGGAGCATCTGCATAAATACAAGCTACTTTTTCGGCATTTTGGTTGGCCCAATTAAAGATAATTAAACCACCTCTACTCATACCTTCTAATACAACTTTAGGATTCAATTTATATTTTTTTATAATGAATTTGTAAAAACCATCCCAGATTTTCATAGCCTTTGGACTTCCGAATAAATTAGCGACTTCAATATACACCACATGAAAACCTGCGTTTAAAAGTGCAATATCGGTTTGTGGCTCGTGACCCCAAAATCGGGCGCGCCAAATCCAGTTTTTACTTGCATTCGCTTTTTTAGGAAACACCACTTTATAAGCCACGCCATTTAAGGTCGCTTCCTTTATTTTAAAACCATTCCATTCCTTTTTTACGGCTTCGTTTTCTTTGGAAATATATCTAATTGAAGTTTCAATATTAACGTTTGCTTCCGCAGAAATTATTTCAGAAGGAAAACAGTAAAAACTGTAAAATAGGATAATAAGTAAACTTAAATTTCTTTTCATTTTTTAATATAGTTTAATGTATTGGGTTTTCGATAATTTCTCTTGCATCTTCAGGGCTTGTTTTTTGTTTTCCGGTTAGCAAATAAATAACCATACCAGCATCCGATGGATCGAAATCACCTTTTTTAACACAAGTTAATTGCCTTTGATACAAACAATCTAATTGGTTTTTAGCTTCTTCGGAAGTATTTCTTATTGGCGAGGTTTTTATCCAATCGAACATGGCTTTTGGAGCTTTCATACCTTCGTAATCTTTCCCTCCATTTTGATCGGTTATTCTATCGCAAATAAGTCCGAAGGACTCAAAATTTGCTTTAATTTCGTTCCAAGTCCAACCAGAATGATCTTCCCAATCGTAAGGTTTATCAGAATGTTTATCGTTCCAATTAGAATGAGAAATAATTCTAACATATTTCAACTTTTCTTTTTTAGATTGTGAAATTGCAGATCCCACAACATGCATTGGCCCAGCAGCAACAATAGTTAACGGGTTGCTCGCTTTAGATTTATTAATTTCTTTTACAATGGCATTAATAGCTTTTGTAGAATCGGCAACCGCTTCTAAGAAATTACTTTTTTTAAAATTATATATTTTTTGCCCTTCTAAAGCACTGATTAACATTTCGGCTTTTCCCTTTTTCATTTGGTGATCACTGCCCCAAATATGATCGCTAAAAGTATAAACCGTAAGTTTATCTTGAAGTCCGCTTGCAGCCAACAGCGCTAACGAAAAAGGTGTTGCCGCCCAATCGTCGTGATCATGCTCATTACCATCAGAACTCACCACAACACGTCCAATAGAATACGGTATGGTCTGCGCGAAAAGATGAGAACTCAAAGTTAATGTTATACAAATAAGAACAAAACGAAGTTTTTTCATTTTAAATGTGGTGTTTGTTAAATATTTTCTAGTTTCTTTAATCGCAATAAGGCTTCCATATAATAGTAATCGGCATAAATAATTGGTACGTCCATTTCTTTATTCTTAGGGTGATTTCCTGTGGAATGCAATAGCAAGGCATCATTTTTAGCATGACTCAAATAAGCACTAGATGATAGATTTTCAACCAATGTTTTACCTGCGTTGAAATATTTAGATTTTAACTTTTCATCTTGAACCAAACCCGATAATTCCATTAAGCCACATGCTGCAACTGCTGCCGCAGAAGCATCTTTTGGTACATTAGGAATTTTAGGATCGTCGAAATCCCAAAACGGAATACCATCTTCCGGTAAACGCTCTAAAAATTTATCTGAAAGTTTTATGGCAGTATTCAAAAAATTAGAATCACCAGTTTCACGATATGCCATTGCAAAACCATAAATTCCCCAACCTTGCCCTCGCGCCCACATGGATTCGTTAGCATAACCTTGATGTGTATAGCCTTGTAAAAACGCTCCTGTTTCCATATCGAAAGACCCAACATGAAATGCAGAACCGTCTTCCCTAACCAAATGCTTCATAGTTTGTTCTGCATGACTTTTAGCTATATTGTACAAACTTTTATCTCCACCATTTTTAGCTGCCCAAAAAAGCAACTCTAAATTCATCATATTATCTATAATGGTGTTGTGCTTGTATCGCTTAATTTGAGAAGGCCAAGATAAAATACTACCAACTTTCGGGTTGTATAATGTTGCCAATGTATCGGCAGCGGCCAACAAAACCTCTTTGTAATTTTGGTTTCCTGTTAATCTATACCCATTACCATAACTACAATATAACTGAAAACCGATATCGTGATTTCTCGCAGAACTGTATGCAATAACCTTAAGTGGTTCTGTGAAATTTACAGCCTGTTTCTTTAACCCCTCATCTCCTGAATATTCGTAAGCATACCACAACATACCTGGATAAAAGCCGCTACACCAATCTGTAGTTTTAACAAAACTCCATTGGGTATTGTTTTTATTAACGTGTCTCGGAAAACTATCAAAACGTGTATAAGTTTGTGCTACTGTTTTTATTTTTTCAACATTATTTTTTAGTATATTCTCTATATTAAACTTAGAGGCTTCATTTAACGACCTTTCTTTTTTTGCAGAATTACAAGCAAAAATTAAACTCAACACTAAAAATGACACTAACTTAACTACACGCATTCTTTTTCGGTTTTAAAATATTCAACATAACGTTTTTAATAATCTGGCAAAACTTATTCCATTGCAAGTTATTATTTATTGAATTTATGATCGTTAAATTATCAATCAAAAGCTATAAATTATTGCTTAATTAAAGAGATAATTTCAATCTTACTAAAAAACAACGTTTTTATACTTGTGCTTCCTATATTCATCTGAACAAAAATGTTCCTAACCTTCAATTTAAATATAATAAAATATTAAAAACTGATTAAGAACACTTTAATTAACTTCAAATTGAAAACACCTACTATACCTTAATTCTTTTATAAGGCAATTTATTTCGGAAAATAAGTCATAATTTATAATGTTGAAGCGATAAATTATACACATTGGTCTAAAATATAAATAACATTGTTAAGACTAAAACCACTTTAAGTACCTTTTTATTAAATATGTTTTAAAACATCAACTTCAAAACATTTTAAAACGGGTATTTAAAATCAACAAACTAAACTTTTATGATGAAAAAAACCAAACCTCAGACAAGTCTGAAAAAACCAGCAAATCTATTTTGGCTTATAGGCCTTCTAGTGTGCTGCATGACTACATTAGGGTATGCAAGTGCAAACCCTATTATTGAACAAAACAAAACTATTTCAGGAACTGTTGTTAGTGCCGAAGATAACATGGGTATTCCCGGCGTAAATGTTATCGTTAAAGGTACTTCTACAGGAGCTGTAACAGATTTTGATGGAAATTACAGTATTACAGTACCTAACAACAATTCAACTCTTGTGTTTTCTTACATCGGTTATGTTTCTCAAGAATTGAATACAGGAAGTAAATCGACAATTAATGTGTCTTTAGAACCTGATGTTGCTGCCTTAGACGAAGTTATTGTAGTAGGGTATGGTACTCAGAAAAAAGAGACTCTTACCGGTTCTGTTGAACAAATTAAATCTGAAGCTTTTGCGGATTTAGCTCAAGGTAGTCCAGCATTGGCGCTTCAAGGTAGAACTCCAGGTTTAACAGTTACGCGTTCGTCATCTAGACCAGGCGATGAAGGTGTTAATTTCTTAATTAGAGGAGCTTCTTCTATTAATGGTATAGAACCACTTATTGTTATTGATGGTGTACCCTCAATAAACTCAGACTCTTTTAATAATATGAATCCGAATGATATTGAAAGTATAAGTGTACTTAAAGGTGGTTCGGCATCTGTATATGGCTCTCGTGCCGCTGGTGGTGTTATTTTAGTAACCACTAAAAAAGGTCGTGGTGACGTTAAGGTTAATATAAGTTCTGTGCTCCGTATGGGAACCATTGGTATTCGCCCGCCATCACCATCTATGTCGGAATATGGACAACTTTATTTAGCAGCAGTAGATGAGGATATTGCTTCAAGCAAACCTCCTCGTTATTTCTTTTGGAGCGACCGTGCAACTGTACAACGAATTGCTAACGGAGAAGAAGGTATTTATGATTTACCAATTAACGGAAGTGTTTATTTAGGAAACGCTCCTAGATTTGACGAGATGTTTGGTAACTCATACTCGAGCCAACATAATATTAGTGTTTCTGGTGGTACTGAAAACTCTAATTTCCGCATCTCTGCAGGTTACGATCAAAATATTGGAGGTTTACTAGTAGCTGATGATGGTGTAGACAGATATAATTTCTCATTGAATTATAACGTTGATATTAGTGACAGATTGAACATTAATACTAACGTTACCTATTTTGATAATATTTATTCTGGACCTTCAGGAGGCGTAGACAGTGAAGCTATTACTTATGATGCGCCATTGTTCCCAACGTATAATCCTCTAGGACAATACTATGGTAATTTTGGTGGTAATATTGGCGGTGGAAAAAACTCTGTTGCTAATGCCATTGATGGTGGTCGTACAAATGACAAGAACCAACAATTCAAAATAGCAGCAATAGCTACATACAAAATAACTGACGAGTTAAATGTTTCTGGATCTTATTCCCTTAGCAAGCAACATTCAGAAGATCAAACCTATGAGATAACCGTTCCAACTTACAACTGGTATGGAGATGTAGCACCAGGTCAAGTTAATCCTACTTCATTTATTGAAGAAGAAACGGGGACTATTACTTATAAAAACTATAAAGCTGCTTTAAACTATAGCAATAGCTTTGGAGACCATAATGTATCTGGGCTTTTAGCAATTGAAGCTGAGAAAAACACAAGCAATGGTTTAAGAGCAAGAAGAAACGGATTTGTTGACTATGGTGTATATGATTTAGATTTAGGTGCATCAGACCAACAAATTACTACTGAAGGAGGTGGTAATACTTGGGGTTTCTACGGATATATTGGTCGTGTAAATTACGATTATAAGAGTAAATACTTATTAGAATTGCAAGGCAGACGTGATGGGTCGTCAAGATTTGCTGAAGGAGCAAAATGGTCTAATTATGGAAGTATTTCTGCCGGTTGGGTATTAAGCTCAGAGGAGTTTCTACAAGATAGCAAGATTATTTCCTTCCTAAAACTAAGAGGTGGTTATGGTGAATTAGGTAGTACATCTGGAATTGGTGAATTCGGGTACTTATCTACAGTAGGTTTTGGTAACACTGTATTTGGCCAAACAGATGCTGGTCAACAAGTAACTTCTCGTGCAAGTAGTTTATTTAGTGGTACTACAACGTGGGAACGTATTGCAACCAAAGAAGTTGGTTTAGATTTTAGGATGTTTACCTCTAAACTATTTGGTTCTTTAGACTTTTTTCAAAAAGATAATAAAGGTATGCTTGTTAGAGGTATAACACCAGATGTATTAGGTACTACGGCACCTTATACTAATATTGGTACTTTACAAACTAAAGGGTGGGAAGTTATGTTAGGTTGGAGAGATCAAATTGAAGATTTCGAGTATACTGTAAGTGCTAACATTAGTGATACTCGTAATGAAATCACTAAATATGACGGAGCCCAATCTGTAGTTGCCGGATTAAATGAAGCTTCAGAATCTGAAAATATTTTAGGAAGGCCTATTAACTCGTTATATTTATACGAAACAAACGGATATTTTGATTCTACAGCCGAAGTAATTGAGTACTACAATAGCTTAGAGGCAGGTGGCATTTTACCATCACAAACATCTAACGACGCCTTACGACCAGGAGATATGAGAGTTATTGATTCAAATGGCGATGGTAAATTAGATGAAGGCGATTTAACTTACCAAGGCGATAACGCAGCGCACTATGTATATGGAATAAATTTTGATATTAAGTATAAAAATTGGGATTTAAGCGCTTTTTTTCAAGGTACTTTAGAGCAGAAAGTTTACAGAACAGGATTTTTTGCACAACCTTTCCAAGCAGAATGGCAAAATCAATCTAACACATGGTTAGGTAGAACCTGGACCGAAAACAATCGTAACGCAGAATTTCCTAGATTAACTACGCAACGTGGATTATCTAAATGGAACTACCAATTTAAGGATCATATCCTTCAAAATAATCGTTACCTAAGACTTAAATCTTTAATTATTGGTTATAATATTAAAGGTCTAAAACTTGGAAACACGCCAATAAACACCTTTCGTGTTTATTTCTCAGGAAATGATTTATTTGAGTTAACCACAGTAAAAGACGGTTACGACCCTGAATTTCAAGCAGACACAAATGCAAGTGCTTATCCGTTTATGCGTACTTGGGCATTAGGCTTAAAATTATCTATTTAAGAAGAACACGAAATAATTAAATTCGAAACAAATGAAAAAATTAAGATATATAATATTACCGTGCTTGATGATGGTTTTAGCATCCTGCGCAGATGAATTTATAGATTTAACACCCCCAGCTGAAATTACTGACGAAGTTTATTTCAACGAAGCCGAACATTTTAATGCCGCTGCAAATAGATTTTATACTTATTTGTTAGATTGGAAAGACCAAGGTATTTATTCTGATCATGGATCAGACTTAATAGGCTATGATGAGGATAGTGAAATGCAAGTATACAGTAGAGGATTAATTCAAGCTCAAGCGAATGACGACTACTATTCAGACACTTATGAAGCCATTAGAGATATTAATCTTTTAATTTCAAGAGCAGAAAATTACGATGGTGAAGAAAGTATCGTAGAATATGTAGCTGCCACTAAATTTCATAGAGCATGGCAGTATTTCTTTTTAATACAGCGATATGGTGGCGTACCACTAATTACTCAACCATTAACTGAAAATTCTGAAGAACTTTATGGAGCCAGAAACAGTAGGTACGAAGTAGTAGCACAAATCATTACAGATTTGGACGATGCAATAGCTGGATTACCTAGAGAACAAGATGTTGCTTCTGACGACAAAGGAAAAATCAGTAAATGGGCTGCTATGGCATTTAAAGCTGATGTCTTATTACACGAAGCCACATGGATGAAAAACGTTGGTACTACTACAGACGGTGATGGTGTATCTGCAGGTGCAGGTAGCGAAGGCTACGATCCATCTAAAATAGAACCTTACTTACAAGAAGTTGTTACATTAACTAAAACAGTAATGGATCAAGGTGGTTTTGAACTTTGGAATTACAATAACGTCCTTGATAATTTAAGCCACAATTTCTTATTCAATTTAGAAGGTTCTGGTTCTAACCCTGCAGGTTTAGACAAGGCAACTAATAAAGAATTTATCTTTTATAGTAAATTCGATTTTACATTTAGACAAGCCGGAACTTTAGTGAGTCACGTTTACCAAGGTAGAACAAAGCCTAGTAGAAAAATGATGGACATGTTTTTAACTACATCAGGTTTACCAATTGATAAGCCACTAAGTGGTTTCGCAGGGTACACCAACCCAGAAGATGAGTTCCAAAATAGAGATTTAAGAATGAGAGCGTATTTTACCAATCATAAATTCTTAGGTGTAATTCCAACTATTGATAACGATCCTGAATTAAGATTAGATGGTACCAACAAATTTGGATATTTTAATTCCAAATTTATGAGTTGGAAATGGGGTACAGATGAGGCTTATAGAGCTACAGCTACTGAGAGTTATGATATGCCACATATACGCCTTGCAGAAGTATACTTAATGTATGCTGAAGCATTATATGAGCTAAACGGCGCAATTACTGATGGAGAACTTACTGAGTCTATTAATCTAGTAAGGGATAGAGCAGGATTACCGGCTTTAACTAATGCATTTGTAGCTGCTAACAACTTAGATATGCTAAACGAAATAAGAAGAGAGCGTACGATTGAATTATTTGCCGAAGGTGCAACTCGATTTAACGACCTTAAACGTTGGGGATTAGCCGAAGCTGAATTAGGTGAAACTATTTTCGGCGCGGTTATTGAAGGTACTGTATATGAGAATAATACTGCTATTTATAACCCTGAAGTTTATGGATATGGAGAAGGTGTAGCAGAAACAGGTGTCGGAGAAAGAAGAGCAGTGATTGTTCAGCCAGCATCAATCCGGAATTTTTCTAGGGATAATTATTTATTCCCTTTACCTACTTCTCAAACAGGGTTAAACGCTAATCTACAACAAAACCCAGGTTACTAGTGAAAGTAAAAAAAGGAATTTATATTTGATACTTTAAAAACCGGCAAATCGAAAATTCGATTTGCCGGTTTCATTTTCAATCCGCCCAAATTAAAGTTTTAAAAGTAACTTTCCCGAATACATTGTTACCTCCTTTAATATAAAAATTTATTGCTTACCCATCAAAACGACTAAAATAAATGATAATTTATACATATTGAATCATAAATTATATCCAATTTATTTAAAATACTATAATATTGTAAGAGGAAGCCTGGAACATTTGTTTTAGAGAAAATGTATTTTATGGCAACCTATTTTCATATTAGTTACAAATATATTTATAGTTTAAGTTAGTTTTTTTTAAATTAAAAAAAAGCAGTTATAATTTTATAACTGCTTTTTTTATGTCTATAAATAATTTCACTTCATATTAAAACACAAAATATCACCATTAACGACGGACTTTCACATAGAGACGGACTAAAAACAATTATATATGCTAATAATTATTTTTCCGTTTTTGTAACTGAAATTCCATTTTAATATATAAGTAGTAGTGTCATGAATTTTAGTATAATTAGCAGCTGTCATTTTTTTAGAATTTTTCGTTTTAAAAGCTGCTCCATGTTTAATCAAAAATTCCAAAATTTTAGTCTTGCAAAAAACAACGTCTATATACTTAAAATTTCATTTTTTACCTTAAAAAAGATCTTAAATACTGATTAATAGACCTTAATATATTTTGAGCTCAAAACACCTCTTTTCCTTAATTATTATTGAAGGCAATTTATGACAAAAAATGAATCATAATTTATCATTTTGAAGTGATAAATTACACTAAATTATCTAAAATATAAATAACATTGTAAGACTAAAAATCACTTTAAAAATTTCTTAATTGAAAACGTTTTAAAAGTTCAATTAAGAAGTTTTTTAGAGGGAAATATTATAGAACAAACAAAATTTTATGATGAAAAAAACAAAAACTCAGACAGGTCTGAAAAAAACAGCAAATCTATTTTGGCGTATAAGCCTTTTAGTTTGCTTCATGACTACAATGGGGTATGCAAGTGCAAATCCTATTATTGAACAAAACAAAACGATTACAGGAACGGTTATAAGTGCCGAAGATAACATGGGGATTCCCGGAGTAAATGTTATCGTGAAAGGTACTTCTACAGGAGCTGTAACAGATTTTGATGGAAATTATAGTGTTAAAGTACCTAACAACAATTCAACTCTTGTATTTTCTTACGTAGGTTTTATGACACAAGAATTAATTGTAGGAAACAGTTCTACTATAAATGTATCACTAAAAGCCGATGTTGCCGCTTTAGACGAAATTATTGTTGTTGGTTTCGGTACACAAAAAAAAGCTACGCTTACGGGATCTGTAGCACAAGTAAAAGGGGACGATGTTGTAAAAGGTAAGGGTACTTCTAGTGCCGTTTTAGCTTTACAAGGTGAGGTTCCTGGTTTAGTTGTTACACGTACATCTACCCGTCCTGGTGTAGAAGGAACATCTATTAATATTCGTGGAGATATTTCTGTAAATAGTATAAGTCCGCTTATTTTATTAGATGGTGTTGAAATTTCACAAAGTGATTTGGCTGCTATTAATGCAAACGATATTGAAACGTATTCTGTTTTAAAGGATGCGTCTGCTGCAATTTTTGGTACTAAAGCTGCAGGAGGTGTTATTTTAGTCACTACTAAAAAAGGTAAATCTGGTAAAATGAAAATCTCTTATAAAGGTGAAACACAATTAAACTTTGTAAAAGACTTTCCCGTAGCTAATATGAAAGAGTTTGCAGAGGCTTGGTTGGTCGCTGGAAGAAATGATGCTATTGACTTTGTAGATGGGACCGGAAATCAACAAACAGCAGCAACAAGTTTTAGATTTTTTACTGAAGATGAATTTATGAATATGGCTAATGGCACATTGCCTACAGCTCCAGATTCTTATTATTGGGCAGGAAAAGATAATTATTTTTCTGACACAAGCCAATTTGATGCCGTTTACGGCACAACTATTACAGAAAGACACGATTTTTCACTTTCTGGAGGTAATGAAAATGCAACCTATAGAACATCTTTTGGATATGCCAACGAGCGTTCTCCTATATCAGTAGTATACGATGGGCAAAAACGTTACAACTTCCGTACAAATGTGGGGTATAAGGTTAGTGATTTAGTAAAAACAGATTTTAATATATCATACAATAGTAATATAATTGATACTCCAACTCAAGGTATTGGATATGGGATTCAAGATATGAATATATTCCCATTGTATAATCCAGATGGACAGTTTTACGATAATTTCGGAGGAAACAATCCACTAGCATATTTAAAAGAAGGTGGTCGTGTAAAAAATAGAACTAATGTGTTTCGCTTAGGAGGTAAAGTTACATTAGACTTAGATAAGTATGTTGAAGGTTTATCTTTCTCTTACTTTGGAAACATAGCAATGACACAAAGTAGAAAAAATAAAACATGGAAACCTGTAACCATGTACGATTGGCAAGGTATTGAAACAAGTACTCCAACAACTTTAGGAAATGCTAAACTAGAAGTAACTGAAGCCGATTACGTATTCCAAAACCATATTTTCCAAGCAAATTATAATCGTTCTTTCGGAAAACATAATTTAGGAATTATGGTTGGATATACCGCAGAACAATCAGAAACAGACAAGTATTTCATGTCTCGTTCTAATTTAGTTGATGCCTCTTTAAACGATTTAAATGCTTTCGACGCTACTACGCAAACAAATAGTGGTGGTAGTAATGTTGTTGGTTTAGTATCTTACCTAGGAAAAATAAATTACGATTATAATGGTATTTATTTATTAGAAGTATTAGGTCGTCGAGATGGATCTTCTCGTTTACACCCAGATTACAGATGGAAAAACTTCCTTGGTGCATCTGGAGGTATTGTATTTTCAGAAATGTCATTTATGGATGATAGTACGATTAATCTATTAAAATTACGTGCTTCTTATGGAGAAACAGGATCGGTAACAGGTATCGGTGCTTACGATTATTACTCTAGCATTGGTAATGGCACTGTATTATTTGGTAGTACTCCACAATTAGCTGTAACATCGAATATTAGTGGAATGACTTCTTTTCAACGTTCTTGGGAACGTGTATCAACAAGTAACATTGCAGTAGATTTTGGTTTATTAAATAACAGATTAACAGGTACTGCAGAATATTTTATTCGTAAAAATGACGATATGTTAATTAATATAACATATCCCCAAATATTAGCTGCTACGGCTCCAAAAACGAATAGTGGTAATTTTGAAACTAAAGGTTACGAATTGTCTTTAAACTGGAGAGATCGTATAGGAGACGATTTTACATATCGTGTAGGACTTGCATTTTGGGATAACGATAGTGAAGTTACCAAAATGGAAGGTAAAAGCCTTATTGCTTTGGGTACAAACGATATTCTTGAAGGGAAACCATTAAATGCAATATATGCGTATAAAACGGATGGTATATTATCTTCAGAAAGCGAAGTGTTAGAATACTATAATCAATATGGATTTGCAGATCCTTCAGACCAAACAAACATGAAAAATGGTACAAAATTACCAAATTATAGAAGTGAAGATCGTTTAGTTCCAGGAACCGTTAATCGTGTAGATGTCAGTGGAGATGGTATTATTGATGAAGATGATTTAGTGTATATAGGCGATGCAAATCCACATAAAAGTTTTGGTATTAATTTAGGGTTCTCTTATAAAAACTTCGATTTTAGTGCGTTCTTCCAAGGAGTTGCAGAAGTAAATATCGTTAGAACAGGATCTCTTTCTTATCCATTTATGCAATGGTGGACAAACCAAAACCCAATTTTCACAAACAAGACCTGGACAGAAGATAATCAAGATGCTGAATATCCTGCAGCTTTCTTTAATGGAGCTAGAAAAAAATGGAATTATGGAGATTTAAACGATAGAAATGTTATTAAAGCCTCTTATCTAAGAGCTAAAACAATATCTGTAGGATACAGGTTACCAGAAACTGTTTTAGATAGAATGGGAATGGACAAAGTACGTTTCTCTCTAACAGGTAGCGATTTGTTTACAATTTCGAACATAAAAGATGGGTTAGATCCTGAATTTGGTGAAGGAACTAGACAAGGGAATATGGTGCCTTTTTCATCTGCATTGACCTTTGGAGTTGAACTAGCATTTTAATTAAGAACTTTTAATTTAAAGAATATGAAAAATATACATTATAATATAAAACGAATAGGGCTAACAGCCGTAGTTTCAGTATTCATGTTTACTGGATGCTCAGATTATTTAGACCAGGAACCACTGGATTCTGTTACCGAAGCAGTATATTTTAGCACTGCAGAACAGTTTGAAAATGCTGCAAATTATTTTTACCGCGCATCTTTAGGATATGATGCCGGAGATGAATCTTCAGATTTATCAGGAAATCTTGCCACTTCTCCGTCTTATGGACAAGGGCAATCATCTATTCCTGTTACAGATGCTGTTTGGTCAGGTAATTATGGTCAATTAAGAGAACCAAATCAATTAATTGAAAAAGCTGCAGAATACAATGGAAATCAATCAGAAATTGCTGGATCTGTTGCTACAGCTTACTTCTTTAGAGCTTGGTGTCATTACAATTTATTACAACGTTTTGGAGGTGTACCAATAGTTACACGTTCTTTAGATGTAGATTCAGAAGAATTATATGAAACAAGAAACAGTCGTTACGAAGTGGTAGACCAAATTCTTAGCGATTTAGACGTAGCTATAGCAGATTTACCTTCAGAAAACAGTATTCCAGATTCAGGAAAAGGTAAACTTTCAACAGAAGCGGCTAGAGCATTTAAAGCACGTGTTTTATTATACGAAGCAACTTGGGAAAAATACGTAGGTACAACTACAGATGGAGACGGCATTAGCACAGGAGCCGGGTCTAATAAACCAGTAAATTACCCTAGTGTAGACGAGATGTTTACAGAAGCAAAAGAACAATCTTTGGCAGTTATTAATAGTGGAGCTTATGAATTATGGGATCACCGTAATGAATTTGGCGATAGAAACTTATTTTATCTATTTAATTTAGAAGATGAAGGATCTAATCCTGCTGGCTTATCTAAAGCAAATAATAAAGAATTTATAATTCAAACCGTTTACGATTATACATTAAGAAGTATAAATAAAAACCTAACACACTCTAAAGCGCATACTCCATCTCGTAAATTAATGGATATGTACTTATGTACAGATGGTTTACCTGTTCAACATTCTTCAGTATTTGAAGGCTATGATTTAATGAATTCAGAATTTCAAAATCGTGATTATCGCTTAACTAGCTTTGTTAGCGAACCTCTAAAAGAATACTGGGGTTGGGGAAATAGCGTAGAAGGTGGAGGAGCACAATATGGTGTAGACTTCGCAGACGCAGGTACTAATTATGATTATAGATATGTGCCGGAATTAACAAGCCCAGGAGCCAGACGTAATATTGGTTATAGAGGTATTAAGCTTACCACTGAATATAAATTAAGAGAAACCAAAGATGAATCTTTTAATTACCCACATTTACGTTATGCTGAAGTACTATTAACATATGCGGAAGCAACTGTAGAATTAGGAGGAGGAACAATTTCAGATGGTGATTTAAATATCTCTATCAACAAAATTAGAGAACGTTCTAATGTAGCACCTTTAACTAATGCATTAATTGCACCATTTTCAGACTTAACTATGTTAGGTGAAATACGAAGAGAACGTGCTATCGAGTTATTTGGTGAAAATCAACGTTTCAACGATTTAAAACGTTGGGGTATAGCAGAAGAAGAACTTGGTCATACTGTAGCAACCACTTATGTAGATGGTACAGAGTTTGAAACAGCTACCAATCCAAAGAATCCAACTTCTACAATTTATCGTCCAAGTGCATTTTCTTATGGAACAACAACCTCAGAAGAATCTGTATCTTCTTATTCTGGTATTGCAACAACGAAACCAGGAGCTTTAATTTTAGATATTGCTGGGAATAGAAATTTCTCTATAGATAATTATGTAGACCCTATTCCTTCCGGTCAAATAGATCAAAATCCAAACTTATTACAAAACCCAGGTTGGTAATAATAAAAACATTTTTTTAAATTAGTTGTTTTAGAAACTGCAGATTGATTTTATCAGTCTGCAGTTTTTTTTATGCTCAAATACAAGGTGTTACCATACCTCTAATGAATATGAATAAACTGAACATCTAGTACTTGCCAACAATATCTATGATCTAATACATTGCTTCAAAAAAAATCTTAATAAAATACTGTTTTCATCTATAAATGAAAAACATCTGTATTTACTAGGCAAAAAGGTTTAAAATGATTTATAATTTATAGTAATAGAACCATAAATTATATCCAATTTCTTCAAAATACTATAATATTGTACAAGGAAGTCTTAGAGATTTGTTTTGGAGAAAATAAATGTTATGGCAACCAATTTTCATATTAGTTACAAATATATTATAGTTTGAGTTAGTTTTTTTTTAATTAAAAAAAAGCAGTTATAAATTTATAACTGCTTTTTTTACGTCTATAAGAATTTCACTTCTTGTTTAAAAACAAAAAAGCCACCATTAACGGCAGCTTTTTACAGAGTGACTAACTCAAAATAATTATATATGTTAATAATTATTTTTTCTTTTTCTCAGCTAGAGTTTCTTTTATTATTAAACCCGCATCGGTAGCGCCATGAATTTTAGCATATTTAGCAGCTGTCATTTTTTTTGAATTTTTCGCTTTTAAATCTGCTCCATGTATAATTAAAAGTTCCAAAATTTCAGTTCTGTTAAACTTAGCGGCATACATAGCCGGCGTCATCCCATTAGAAACCTGATTAACATCTTCACCCAAAGATAACAACTTCATTACGGTATCAATATCACCTAAAGCGATAGATACACAAAAGGAGTTTACTTTAAAATACCGAACATTTACTAAAGTGTAATCGGTTGAAGTTACAGGTGTAGCATTTACAGTTCCTAATGAAAAGCATAATGCGATTGCGGAAATAATGATTGATTTTTTCATGATGAAAGATTTTTGATTTGATTAAATTGATTATGTTTTTTGATATACTTAAAAGACGATGGAATCTTAAAAATGTTACAGAGAAAATAAAAATTATCAAGATTTTAGTATTTAATTTTGATATAATTAAAGAAAACCTACATTTTCAAACAAATTATCAACCCCCTTATAAAACCCTATTTTCAAGCTAATTTTAATGGTCACTTAGACCAAGTTATGTATCTTTGTAATGATTATTAAAATTTTCAAAAAAATGAATAAAAAAGTCATCTTAATGATTCTAGACGGTTGGGGAAACTCTCCAGACCCAAAAGTTTCTGCTATCGATCATGCAAACACACCTTTCATAGATTCACTATATAAAAAATATCCATTCGCGACATTAAGGACCGACGGTTTACATGTTGGTTTACCAGAAGGGCAAATGGGAAATAGTGAAGTTGGCCACATGAATTTAGGTGCCGGTAGAATTGTATATCAAGATTTAGCTAAAATTAACTTAGCGATTGAAAAAGATACTTTAAAAGACGAAAAAGTATTAATTGATGCTTTAAAATATGCATCGGATAATAATAAAAAAGTACACTTTTTAGGTTTATTAAGTAATGGTGGTGTTCATGCACATACTAGCCATTTAAAAGGGTTTATTGATGCAGCCAACAAAGCTGGTGTAAACTCTTATGTCCATGCATTTACAGATGGTCGTGATGTTGATCCAAAATCTGGTAAAGGTTATGTTGAAGATTTACAAAAATATATTGAAGGCACAAAAGCAAAAATAGCAACTATTACTGGTCGTTATTACGCCATGGATAGAGATAAGCGCTGGGAACGGGTAAAACTAGCTTACGATGCTATTGTAAACAATGTGGGAACTAAAACAGATAACCCAGTTGCCGAAATTCAGGCTAATTATGATAATGATGTTACCGATGAGTTTATCAAACCTTTAATTATTACTGAAAATAATGAAGCCATAGCTAAAGTAGAAAAAGATGATGTTCTTATCTTTTTTAATTTTAGAACAGATAGAGGTCGTGAGTTAACAGAAATGTTAAACCAAAAAGATTTTCCAGAATACAATACTAAAAAATTAGACTTATACTATGTAACCATCACAAACTACAGCGATGCTTTTAAAGGTATAAAAGTTATTTTCAATAAAGATAATATAACCGAAACCTTAGGTGAAGTTTTATCTAAAAACGGTAAAAAACAAATTAGAATTGCCGAGACAGAAAAATACCCACACGTAACATTTTTCTTTTCAGGAGGGCAAGAAACCCCATTTGAAGGTGAATCTCGAATTTTGAAAAACTCGCCTAAAGTAGCGACTTACGATTTGAAACCTGAAATGAGTGCTTTTGAATTAACAGAAGCGTTAGTTCCTGAATTACAAAAAGGAGAAGCAGATTTTGTTTGCTTAAACTTTGCCAATGGCGATATGGTTGGACATACAGGCGTTATGGAAGCAGCAATTAAAGCTTGTGAAGCTGTTGATACTTGCGTGAAAGAAGTTGTTACTACAGGTTTAGCAAATGGGTACACTACCCTATTAATTGCCGATCATGGTAATTGTGAAACTATGATTAATCCAGATGGTTCGCCAAATACAGCACACACAACAAACCCTGTGCCTGTTATTTTAATAGACAACGAATTAAAAAGTATTAAAGATGGTGTTTTAGGAGATATGGCTCCAACCATTTTAAAACTTATAGGTGTAGAACAACCAAAAGCAATGACGCAACACCCTTTGGTTTAAAATCTAATACTCTAGCTTAGGTTTTATAAGCTACCGTTAATAAGATGAATTTTAACAACACAAAAATAATTGCTGTCGATTTTGATGGCACAATCGTAGAAGATGCTTACCCAAAAATAGGGAAGCCTATGATATTTGCTTTCGAAACATTAAAAAAACTTCAAGAAGAAGGGCATCGTTTAATTTTATGGACCTACAGATGTGGTAGTAGATTAGACGAAGCCGTTACTTTTTGTGAAGAAAATGGTATTAGCTTTTACGCTGTGAATAACAGTTTTGCAGGTGAAGAATACACAACAGATATTAGTCGTAAAATAAATGCAGATTTATTTATAGACGATAGAAATATTGGCGGTTTTATTGGTTGGGGTAAAGTTTATCAAATACTTACAAATGAAACACCAGTAATACCCAAACAAAAAAAAGGTTTTTTTAGTTTCTTAAAATAGGTTAAATCTTGAGTAGCTTTATTTTAAGCAAAAGCAAAGACTTCTAATTAAAGCATCTTTGCCATTATTTTTTTTATAATTATGATAGTAATAAAAACAAAAGAAGAAATAGAATTGATGCGTGAAAGTGCATTAATAGTATCTAAAACATTAGGCGAAGTTGCCAAAGCAATTAAGCCAGGCGTTACGACGCTTCAACTTGATAAAATTGCAGAAGAACATATTAGAGACCATGGTGCTATTCCTGGTTTTTTAGGCCTTTACGATTTCCCAAACACCCTTTGCATGAGTCCGAATACACAAGTAGTACACGGTATTCCTAATAATACACCTTTAGTTGAAGGCGATATCATTTCTATAGATTGTGGTGCATTAAAAAACGGATTTTATGGAGATCACGCTTATACATTTGCAGTAGGTGAGATTGATCCAGAAACTGAAAAATTACTTCAAGTTACCAAAGAATCTTTATACGTTGGTATCCGTGAGTTTAAAGCGAACAACCGTGTTGGCGATGTTGGTTATGCCATTCAAAAATATTGTGAAGATCATGGTTATGGCGTGGTTCGTGAGCTAGTTGGTCATGGATTAGGCAGCAAAATGCATGAAGATCCAGAAATGCCAAACTACGGAAAACGTGGTAGAGGCAAGAAATTTATTGACGGTATGGTGGTTGCCATTGAGCCAATGATTAACTTAGGGACACACCGTATAAAACAACACAGAGACGGTTGGACAATTACAACTTTAGACAATAAACCATCTGCACATTTTGAGCACGATGTGGCTTTAGTTGATGGAAAACCTGAGTTGCTTTCAACCTTTGCGTATGTATATGATGCTTTAGGAATTAAAAGTAATGAAGAAGATGAATTTCGTCAACAAGCATTAGTTCTCTAAAACAACGCATGAATACATCTATTGAATCTATAGAACTCGCGTTAAAACCATTACGCGCAGAACTTAATTCTCATAAACTATATAGCAACTTAGCATCGGTTAAAGACATAAAAACCTTTATGGAGCAACATGTGTTTGCCGTTTGGGATTTTATGAGTTTGCTAAAAGCGCTTCAAAATCATTTAACTAATACTTCTGTGCCCTGGATTCCTGTTAAACATCCTTCTACAGCTCGTTTTATTAATGAAATTGTTTTAGGAGAAGAAAGTGATATTAATGAATTGGGAGAACCTAATAGTCACTTTGAAATGTACTTAGATGCTATGCACCAAATTGGAGCAAGTACAACTGATATAGAAAAATTTATAATACAAATAGAAAAAGGTATTTCAGTTTCCGAAGCGATGACGGCTTTAAACTTACCTAAAGCAACTAGAGATTTTGTAGACTTTTCATTTAAAATAATAGCAACCAATGCATCGCATAAAATAGCATCTGCATTTACTTTTGGCAGAGAAGATGTAATTCCTGATATGTTTTTTCAAATTATTAAACAATCGGAACAAAACAATAAAGCATCTTATAGTAAGTTAACTTATTATTTAGAACGCCATATTGAATTGGATGGAGATGAACATGGCCCACTGTCACTAAAAATGGTTGAAGAATTATGTGGAAACGACCAAACTAAATGGAATGACGTATTAGAAACAGCCAAAGATGCATTAAAATATAGGATTGCGCTTTGGGATGGTATTTCAACTTTAATTTTATCGAATACGGTATTAGCCTAGCAAAATTTGAAAAAGCTCTTTAAACTCATATTAAACACCATTCCAAGACCTTTGTTAATAAGGTTAAGCTATGTTATTCGTCCGGTTTTAGCTTTCTTTTTAAAAGGCGACACTTTTACCGACCCTATAGATGGAAAAAGCTTTAAAAGTTTTCTCCCTTATGGTTATGGCAATCAGCGTAACAACGTATTATCACCTTCTACTTTAAGTTTAGAGCGCCACCGATTACTTTGGTTGTATCTTAAAAATGAAACCGATTTTTTTACAGCACCAAAAAAAGTACTTCATTTTGCTCCCGAACAATGTTTTTTAAAACGTTTTAGAAATCTTAAAAACTTAGATTACACTACAACCGATTTACTTTCTCCTATTGCAGACGTAAAAGCAGATATTTGCGATTTACCTTTTGAAGATAATAGTTACGATATTATTTTTTGTAATCATGTTTTAGAACATATTCCTGATGATACCAAAGCGATGCAGGAATTATATCGTGTTTTAAAACCTGGTGGTATGGGTGTTTTTCAAATTCCCCAAGATTTATCTAGAGCAACCACTTTTGAAGATGATTCGATTACCGATAAAGTTGAACGCGCTAAAATATTCGGACAATACGATCATGTTCGTGTTTATGGCCAAGATTATTTTGACAAGCTTCGAGGTATAGGTTTTAAAGTAAAGGAGGTTGATTATACCGCAAATCTTTCCGCGGAAGCGATAGAAAAATACTGTTTAGCCAAAGGTGAAATTATTCCGGTAGTTTATAAATAAAAATTTCAAACTAAATATTTATTGAATCATGACACAACAAGTTATAATTGCTACTGGTGCTATTTTTGGGATGTTATCCGTTATTTTTGGTGCTTTTGGAGCACATGCTTTGAAGAAAATCTTATCTAACGACCAATTGCATAGTTTTGAAGTTGGTGTAAAATATCAAATGTATCATGCCATTGTTTTGGTAGCACTCGGTTTAAATTTTAAATATATAACGATACCTATTTACTGGTGCTTTACCTTGGGTATTATCTTGTTTTCTTTCAGTATTTATGGTTTAATTTTATCTGATGCAAAAGGAAGTAAGTTGAAATTTTTAGGCCCTATAACTCCGCTAGGTGGCTTGCTTTTTGTTATTGGCTGGTTACTTTTGTTAATTAATGTTTTATAGAAAGAATTTACGCTTATCTATTTTCTATTGTATCTAATTTGACGCAACCTAATTAGATATTTATCATCTAACAATAAACTAGAAAACATGAGGCATTTTATTTTTACATCTATAATGATTCTAACCTTCTTTTCTTCTTGTAAAAGCGACGAAAATGAAAACGATTGTTATCCCGAAATGATAATATCAAATTGGGTTTCTGAAAAGGAAATAATAGTTGAATTCGATACTCAGTTTAAAAGAAATAATTATAATATAATTAATGGAAATAAAATATTGTTTAAATACAATCTTAACGGAGCGCAATGTGATAATATAATAGATGATGAATGGGGAGAAAACTTAATTTTTCAAATCGAAAACAATAATACTGACTTTGAATTTATAGATAATGAAATCCTTTCAACAAACTGCTTTTACCAACAGTATGGGGCTTGGGTAGCTCATAACAAATATGAAGTAAAAAATGGTATAATAAAAGGAGAGAAAATATCAAAGACCGAGTGGGAAATAACTGTAAATATTGAAACCACGCCTATATTTGAAAATGAACCATCTAAAAATATTATTTTTACAGAAATATTTAAAGAATAAAAACAACAGATACCAAACCTATAAATTACTCACCAAAACCATTAAAAGTTAAAGTTTCAAACTCCTTTTCATCATTTTCAAAAATCAAGAAGACTTTTAATTCTGAATGACCTTCTAAAAAGACTTTTACTTTTTCTATTCCCATAGCCTTAAAAGCAGTCGCGTAAGCATCTGCCGTCATACAATTATCAGCAATTACAGAAATGCTTAATAAGTTAGTTTTACTAGGATAACCTGTTTTAGTATCGATAATATGTGCATAGCGATTTCCATTTTCGTCAACCTTAAATTTTCGATATGTTCCTGATGTTGCCATGGACTTATCCTTAAGAAAAAGCACTTTATTTATAGATTGCGTTCCATTAAAATTTGGGTTCTCTACACCTACTGTCCAAACCTTTCCACTGGCTTTATTAGAACCTCTTGCACGTAGTTCTCCTCCTATATTTATTAAATAGTTTTTAACGTTTTTACTTTCCAAAAATCTACCTACAACATCAACCCCATAACCTTTTGCGATAGCGTTAAAATCCAAAAACGTTCCTTTTGGTTTTATAATTTTAGAATTAACCAATTTAACTTTATTTAAACCTACGGATTGCATTAAATTGTTAATCTTAAGGCTATCTAAGTCAATTATTTTTCCTTCCGGGCCAAAATCCCATGCGTTAACTACGGCTCCTATTGTAGGATCGAAAGCACCATTGGTAGCTTTGTAAATAGCTTCAGAATTTTCGAAAACGGTTTTAAAATGGTTATCAATATCAATAGATTCATTTCTGTTTAATTTCGAAATATCAGAATCAGGAATATACGTTGACATCGACTTATTAATTACAAAAAACAAACTATCGAGCTGTTTTTCATAATTCACATCTGTACCGCAAGTAACTTGATAAAAGGTTCCAAAAACAGAACCTTCGATTCGTGTATTTTCAGGATTAATTATTTCTTTACTTGAAGCTGATTGCTTGCATGCAGCAAACATCAAGCATAATATCACAAATTTAAGCTTATTCATTTAGTTCAAATTTGTTTCTAAAACCTGAATTCCGTTATATTCTAATAAGTATTCTTCGTTTAAATAAAGAGGTTCTTTTTCACCATTAACACTACCTACTCCAACACCTGCATACAATACTTTAGCATCATTTTCTCTAGCGTGCTTTTTAAAGCTTTCCATCCAAACTACATCGTAATTATTAGGGTTTTCTGGTAAAATTACGGCACGAACAATTACAAAAAAGTACTGCTTTGTTTTATCCATACAAACAAATTGGGGATGTTTTTTAAGTTTACTATTTATGGCTATAAAATCGAAACCACGATTTTCTAAATCTTTCCCAACGTGGTTCATGGCCAAATTGTGAAGTTCTTGTTTTGATAATGCTTTACTCATATTGCAAAAATACAATATTACTCGTATTTTAAAAACTAGATTATAACAAAGTACTTGACAAAAAGTTATTTAAAACGAACAAATTTGGAATTATTAAAGGTATAATTTGAAACAGGTATAACAACATCTTGCTCCAGTTTATACCACGGAGAAATTACGCTATTCTCAAGATTTTTAACCAAATGCACACTTTGCGCAGGCGTATTTCCTTGAAACAGTAAAAATAGTTTTTCACCATTTTCATTTATCACTTCATCACAAAGCATAACAATATGCCCTGGCGAACCACCTCTTATAAGCATATCTCCAATTTTCAAATCTTTTGAAGATGTTATTTTTGGTAATTCATTGTATAATGACAATGTGCCTGAATACATGTAAATAAGATTCAAATATTTATAAAAATTTTCTTTTGAATAATTCTTCCCCGCGGTTTTATAAAAAGAGACTTTATTGCCTTTAATTTTAGGCCGATATCCTTCAGCATATTTAAGCCAAGAACAGTAATGTCCACTTGTGAAATTAAACCCTATTTCTGATTTTCTACCGGTTTCCCATAAGTATTCGCTACGTATTCTAATTAATGCATCGGCACATTGTTGTAATCCGTTTTTAGGAACAGGAATTTCTAAAATCCCTATGTGGCCACCTTGCCAAAAATATTCAGAATTATCATAATTAATAATTTTACTTCCAAAAGCTTTCAATTTATAATTCCGAAGATAATTTTGAAAAGTTCTTTCAGAATAATTTAAACGTTTATAGCCATCAGGAACATTTACTCTTGAAACAATAGTAAAACTATCTTTATCAATTAGGTTTACTTTATCGGTAGCTCTAACACTGTTTTTTAAATTCTTATGAGAAGATGTTATCTGAAAGAACAAAACAGCAACAACAGTGGTGAAAATGGTTAAAACGATAGTTTTTTTCATGTTTTTATAACGAAGAAACATATAGTTTGGTATAAATAGAATTGGTAAAGAAAGTTCATTTTAAAGAAACTGCTTTTTTTTTCGTAATTTAATATCAAAATTAACCGATATGCAAACTACTCCACGATTAGAAGCCGCTATAAATAAACTATATATTGCTTTTCATAATAACAAATTGAATCCCGAATGTTGCAAACAATGTGCGGTTGGAAATATTTTAGACCAAATGGATAGTTGGAAACATCTTTCTGACCATCATGGGGCAACAGCGCTTAATTATGTTGGCAAAGTACATCAAAATTTAGGACGAAAATTTAATGGATATTCCCCTTTAGAATTACTTCAAATAGAAGCAACTTTTTTGAAGGCTTGCGGATACAAATTACCACTTCATTATAAAAATGAAAAACCTAAAAATCCAACAGATAAAGATATTTTATTTAAAGGATTGTCTGAAGTGATAAAACTTTTGTGCGATTTAGACAAAATCGATAATGTTATGGATTATACCAAATTATTTGAATTTGAAAACGATAAACCTAAAGTAGAATTACATCTTTTTAGTTGAAAAACAAATAAGTTTAAACTTTCACTGGAATAGAAAAAGAAAAAGTTGTTCCGGCGCCTTCTGATGATGTAAACCATATTTTACCAGAATGAGATTCCACAATTTTTTTGCAATGTGCTAAGCCTATTCCCGAACCTTCATAGTCTAATCTTGAGTTCAACCTTTGAAATATAGCAAAAACACGATCTTGATATTCTTGAGCTATACCAATGCCATTATCTGCAACAGAGAACTGCCAGAATTTTTGTTCTTCAACATCGCCTTCTTCTATTTTGGAAATTTCGGTACAATAAATATCTATTTTAGGCTTAACTCCAGGTTTTGTAAATTTAATCCCATTAGTTATCAGGTTTTGGAAAAGTAATCTTAATTCTACCTCATTACCTTTTATTTTTGGCAAATCTTTATAATTAACAACGGCTTCACTGCGGTTTATGACACTTTGTAAATCTCCTGTCAATACATTTAATAACGGCATACAGTCAACATCATCAATTATTTTTGTTCTTCCTAACCTAGAATATTGTAAAAGTGCATCGATTAACTTTTTCATTCTCACACTACCTTCTTTTATAAAACCAAGCATTTGTTTTCCATCATCATCAAAACTACTGTTGTACTCAGAATCTATAACATCTATAAAACTAGATATGGTATTAAGAGGTTCTTGTAAATCATGGCTTGCGATATAAACAAATTGTTCTAATTCTTTATTTTTTGAAACCAATTGTTTAGACTGGTGGTTAATTTCAACATGCTGTGCCTTTAAGCGAAAATTTAATTTTTTATTCTTAATATAAGCCACTAGCAATGATATACTCACTATGAATAATAAACAAGACAAAATGGATAATAATATATTGTATTGTCTTTGTGTACTTATTATTATATTTTTTTCTGCAAGAATATCTTCCTTTTCTTTTATATGAATGTTTTGGACCGTTAAAACCTTTTGTTGATTTTGAATTTCAAGATTAACAGAATCTATTTCTAATTGTTGCGCATTTATTTTATATAACTGTTTTTCAAGCTTTTCTTCTAATTCTAGCTCGAATACAAGACTTTCTTCTAGCCTCTTGTTTTTCAATTCACTTTCACGAGACAAATTAGTTATAGAATGTTCTTTATCTATAATAACTTTATCTTTTTTATTAATATCATCTATTTGACTTCCAATTGTTTTTATATGAGTTTCTATAATTTTTTTCTGCTCAGCTTTTTCCCTATTGGCTATATATAAGTTTTGCTCTACTTTTTTATATAATTTATCTTTTATTTCTTTTGAAGTTACAGCATAACTAGCTAATACTGGAGTAATTTTAAGATTAGCTTCTCTAATAAACTGCCTATTGATATCATATTCATAAGTATCACCAACCTGCACCATATTAATCATTGAGCTGTGCGTTGGATACCCTTCTGTTATTATCAGAATCTCCTTCCCCTTTGTACTATTTAAAATTGCTTTTATTAAATATTCATAGGTGCTATTTACATAAACCACATTGCAATATTGAATATCATCAACACTGTTTATTCTTTTAACTTCAATAAGTTTATCATATATGCGTCTATTATTTGAAATATCAAAAAGACTCTTTTTAATAGTATCTGGCCCCATAACTCCTATTTTCAAGGTAGTCATTTGTTTTATTTTGGGCCACTTAACTTGTTCACACAAATTAAAAACCATTATTGCGCGTTGCTCCAGTATAGAAGATTCTCTGTTTTTCTCTGAATTCTGGCTAAAAGACAGATTAGAGTACAAGGAAAATACAACTAATAATATTAAGGTTTTTAAATTTAAACACTTTGAATTATAAGTCAGTATAATTTTCTTAAGCACAGATTTACTTAGATCCCTATATGATATATTTCCCATTTTTAAACAACTCTATTAAACAGCATATAACCCTAAGAACAGTGTTCTAATGGTTTATTTATCTGTTTAGACATAAAAGATATTATATATCTTTAGTTTATTATTAAATTTAGAGGGAATGAATGGATTATTATACAATTAACCTAAAGCAAAAAATTAAGCTCTTATCGTTAACTAATACTTACTAGATATTTACATAATTATTAATATATTCTACTGTTAGCATTTTTCCTTTTTTAATCTCAACTTTACGAACGGCAGTTAACCTTTCAAATTTTTCTTCTGATAAATCTACACTTATCATAGCATATACCACGACTTTATCAAATTTATCATTAGAACATTTTTGGACTTCTTCTAAAAATTGAATACCATCCATAACAGGCATATTTATATCTAAAAAAATAATATCTGGAACATCAATATTTTTCAAATAATTAAGTGCTTTTAAGCCATTCTCCAGCATTACTATTTCACAATTGATAGCACTTTTTTTAAAAATATAATGATTATAAAAATTGGTCGCTTCATCATCATCAACTAAAAGTATTTTTTTCATAATTAATATGATGAAGTATTATTCTTAACTTTCATTAATGCAGAATTAAACACCTGTTTATCTAGAGGCTTCCTTATAAAATCTAAAAGTGTATCATAAT
Organism: Algibacter sp. L1A34; assembly: GCF_009796805.1. NCBI lineage: Bacteria > Pseudomonadati > Bacteroidota > Flavobacteriia > Flavobacteriales > Flavobacteriaceae > Algibacter > Algibacter sp. L1A34. The sequence goes on from NZ_CP047029.1 coordinate 97,404, forward strand.
TATTGAATTTTGTTAAATCTTTTGGATCATTAGATGACGAAAGAATAATAACGTTAATATCATCGACTAAATCCTTACCCAATGCATAAAAATTTTCTAAAAACTCCCAACCATTCATGGCTGGCATATTAATATCTAAAAAGACTATATTGGGTTTTTCTTCTTCGTTTTTTAAACAATTCTTAATATAAGAGATTCCTTCAAAACCACTATCTAATAACACTATAGAACTAATATTATCATTATTTTTAGCGATATGTTTATTTAAAAAATTAGTTGCTTTATCATCATCAATGAATAAAACTTTTAGATTCTTTTCTTTATCAACCATTATAGAGCGATTATATTATAATAATGAAAGTTTTTATCTACGCTTATTGTTGCAATTTAATTATTTTATCGATATAATAACACATTTTTACGACATAATACATTGTGTATTTCTAATTCAACAAAAAAATATTAAAATAAAAACTTTATATTTTAATATTTAATAAAAATTAGAAGCTAAAAAAGCCCAACACTTTCGTATTGGGTTTTTTATATATTTCAAATTTAGAGACTATCCTCCAAAATCATCAAATCGAATGTGTTCATCTGGGATACCAAAATCTTCACCCATTTTTTGAACAGCTTTATTCATTAATGGAGGTCCACAGAAGTATAATTCTATATCTTCTGGAGACTCATGTAATGACAAATAATTATCGATAACACAGTTGTGAATGAAACCTACAAAACCATCACCTGGGGCATCAATATTTTCTTTTACTTTCCAGTTATCTTCTTCCATTGGTTCAGATAATGCTAAGTAAAATTTAAAATTAGGAAAATCTTTCTCTAACTCACGGAAATGCTCTAAATAGAATAACTCACGTTTAGAACGTCCACCATACCAATAAGTCACTTTTCTTCCAGTCTTTAAAGTTCTGAATAAATGATATAAATGAGAACGCATTGGAGCCATACCTGCACCACCACCTACGTATAGCATTTCGCTATCAGATTCATTAATAAAGAATTCACCGTAAGGTCCTGAAATTGTTACTTTATCTCCTGGTTTTTGGTTGAATATGTAAGACGAAGCTATACCTGGATTTACATCCATCCAACCACCTTTGGCGCGATCAAACGGCGGGCAAGCCACACGTACGTTTAACATAATCTCACGTCCTTCAGCAGGGTAAGAAGCCATAGAATAGGCTCTTTCAATTGTTTCCGTATTCTTCATGACCAATGGCCATAATTTAAATTTTTCCCATTCTGCTTGAAACTTATCTGGCGTTTCATGTTCTTCAGGATGCGCTGTAATATCCATATCAGAATACTTTACTTCACATGGAGGAATTTCAATTTGAATATATCCACCTGCTTTGTAACCCATATCTTCCGGGATCTCAACTACAAATTCTTTAATGAAAGATGCCACGTTATAGTTACGCACTACAACAGCTTCCCATTTCTTAATTCCAAATACTTCTTCTGGAATAGTGATATCCATGTCTTGTTTCACTTTAACTTGACAAGCTAAACGAACACCATGTTGTAATTCCTTTCTTGTAAAGTGAGGCACTTCGGTTGGTAAAGCTTCACCTCCACCAGAATTTACGTGACATTCACATTGAATACAAGTTCCACCACCACCACAGGCAGATGGTAAAAATATTTTAGCATTCCCTAACGTGGTAAGTAAACTAGCTCCAGAAGCTACTTCTATTTCCTTTTCACCATTAATCGTTATTTTTACTGGTCCTGATGGTGATAGTTTTTGTTTTACAACTAATAATAAACCAACTAGTAAAAGCGTAATAATTAAAAAAGCAATTACTGTTACTACTATTGTTCCTGTTGTACTTGCGGCTAATATCATATTACTCGTTTACTTTTATGTTGTTAGCTAACACTTCTTTGTTATCCTTTGTAGAATCTACTTTTGCAGTTTTTTCTTCTTTTGGTGCTTCTTCATCACCTCCAGTTAACATTCCTCCAAAACTCATGAATCCAATCGCCATTAAACCAGTAATGATGAATGTAATTCCTAAACCTCTTAATGCTGGTGGCACGTTAGAATATCTAATTTTTTCACGAATAGCGGCTATCGCTAAAATCGCTAAAAACCATCCAATTCCAGAACCTACACCGTAAACAGTTGCTAATCCTAAAGTTGGTATTTCACGAGATTGCATAAATAATGAACCTCCTAAAATGGCACAGTTTACAGCAATTAATGGTAAAAATATACCTAATGAATTGTACAATGATGGAGAGAATTTCTCGACCACTATTTCTACTAATTGTACCATGGTTGCAATAGTTGCAATAAACATGATAAACGATAGGAAACTTAAATCGTAACTTGCATATTCCTCACCTAACCAAGATAAAGCACCTGGTTGCAATAAATACTGATCTAATAACCAGTTTAAAGGCACGGTAATAGCCAATACAAAAATTACGGCTGCTCCTAAACCTACAGCTGTACTCACTTTTTTAGATACCGCAAGGTAAGAACACATTCCTAAGAACGTGGCAAATACCATGTTATCGATAAATATTGATTTAAAAAATAACTCTATATGTTCCATATTTCTTTAGTTATTGATTATTTAATAATTGTTACTTGTTATAAAAAAACCCGTCACAACTACTAGTAACCAAATTTTAATGATCTTCTACTAATGCTGTATTTCTACTACGTTGAATCCAAATAATAATACCAACTACAATTAAAGCCATTGGAGATAATAACATAAAACCGTTATTCTCGTAACCTAAAGCATATAATCCTGTTTTTTCGATTGGATCTCCTAAAACTTTAAATCCTAATAGTGTTCCAGAACCTAAAAGTTCTCTAAAGAATCCTACTAGAATAAGAATTAAACCGTAACCAGCTGCATTACCAATACCATCAAGGAAAGATCTCCAAGGTTTATTTGCCAGAGCAAAAGCCTCAAAACGTCCCATAATAATACAGTTTGTAATAATTAATCCAACAAATACCGAAAGCGTTTTACTTAACTCGTAAGCAAATGCCTTTAATACTTGATCTACTATAATTACCAAAGCTGCAACAACAACCAATTGTACAATAATTCTAATTTTTGAAGGAATAATATTTCTCATTAAAGAAATAACAACGTTCCCAATAGCTAACACGGCCATTACTGAAACAGCCATTACAATAGATGCTTTTAACTCAGCAGTAATTGCTAAAGCAGAACAAATACCAAGAACTTGAATAGTAATTGGGTTATTATCCGCTAATGGATCTGTGATTAACTTGGCGTCTTTTTTTGATAAAAGTCCCATAAATTAATTGTTTTTTAAGTTTTTGAAGAACGGTACGTATAGCTTTAAATCGCTTTTTATCATTGCTGAAACCCCATTACCTGTAATAGTAGCTCCTGCAATAGCATCGACTTCGTTATCTGTTTTATCATCGTTTTTTGGATCGGCATTACTTTTAGAAACATCAATACCTTTAAAACGATCTGAGTTATCTAACAAATGCTCACCAATAAAATCGTCCATAAAAAAACGTTGCTTAATATTAGCTCCTAAACCAGGCGTTTCTCCTTTGTGATCAAAATAAGCACCTTGTATTACCATGTTTTCGTCCATAGCAACGTAAGCCCAAATAGCATCCCAAAGACCTTTACCACGAATTGGCGCAATGTAAAATGTTTTACCATCCTTTACACCTTCTAATAAAGGTAACCGTCTAGCAATACCAGCTTTCGCATTGGTTTGTTCTTTTTTAACATCAATTAAATAAGCTTCATCATCCTCGGTAACTTTACCATCTTGAATAACCAATTGTTTTTTAATGTATTTTTTAAACAAGTCTGGCGCTTTATCTGTTGACACAAAATTAGCACTAGTTTCATCATTCTCATTTACGCCCATAGCATACAAAATATTTTGTTGCTTTTCTAGACGTTTGTTTTCATCAATATTAGGTTTTAAAGATGATGCTGTAAATGCTAATAATGAACCTACAACCAACACCATAACAACGGCGAAAATTATAGTATATGAATTTTTATCTGTTCTATTTTCCATCGTTATGCAACTTTAGCTTTTAAACGTTTCATTCTTTTCTTCACATTTCCTTGAACCACATAATGGTCTATAGTTGGAGCAAACACATTCATTAATAGAATAGCTAACATCACACCTTCTGGATATGCTGGATTGAATACACGAATCATAATAGAAAGAAACCCTATTAAGAAACCATAAATCCATTTTCCTTTATTGGTTTGCGACGCCGTAACTGGGTCGGTAGCCATAAACACGGTACCAAAAGCAAAACCACCAATAAGTAAGTGATGCCAAAATTCAGTACTCATTAATCCATAAAACTTACTTGTTTCAGTAATCCAACCAGAACTTACAACACCATTAAAAATTAAGCCCATAACTAATGCGCCAACACATGATGATAACATAATTTTCCAGCTTCCAATTTTAGAAAACACTAAAAACAAACCACCTAAAATAATAAGTAGTGTTGAAGTTTCTCCAACTGAACCAGGGATAAAACCAAAGAACATATCGGCAACAGAATGTGTAACCGCTTTCCCTTGTGCTAAAGTCCCCAAAATAGTTTCTCCAGAAATGGCATCTAAATTAGCTCCAGCAGCAATTTCTTTTGTTCTTTCAACTGCACCTTCAACCCAAACTTTATCTCCAGACATCCAAGTAGGATATGCAAAGAATAAAAAGGCTCTAATTGTTAATGCTGGATTTAAGATATTCATCCCAGTACCACCAAAAACTTCTTTTCCGATAACAACACCAAAGATAACAGCAACGGCCAACATCCATAAAGGAATATCAATTGGCACAATTAATGGCACTAACATACCTGTTACTAAATAACCTTCTTCAACTTCGTGATTTTTTATTACCGCGAATAAGAATTCAATTCCTAAACCAACACCGTAAGAAACAATTACTAAAGGAATGATTTTCCAAAAACCAATAATAAAGTTATCAAAAGCCCAAAATTCTGGACTAAAGAAACCTGCCGTTACAGCTTGAACTTCTCCAACCTGTAAGTTATGTTGATAACCAGCGTTAAACATACCAAACAATAAACATGGCACCATAGCCATAATTACTGTATTCATAGTACGCTTTAAATCGTCGGCTGCTTTTATATGAGTTCCATTATGTGTGGTCTCATTTGGTAAGTATAAAAAGGTATGGATTGCATTAAATGCAGGTGCCATTTTTGTCCCTTTATACTTTTGCTTTAATTTATGTAAATTATTTTTTAAACCCATTATCCTATTTCTTTAAGCATTAAGTCTAAACCTTCTCTAATAATTTTTTGATGCGGTTGTTTAGATACACATACAAACTCGGTTAAGGCGAAATCTTCAGGTGCAACTTCGTACATTCCTAAAACTTCCATTTCATCTAAATCTTTATACATACAAGCTTTTAAAATTTGCATTGGATAAATATCTAAAGGAAAAACCTCTTCGTAAACACCTGTAGTAACAAAAGCACGATGCTCACCATTAGTGTTGGTGTTTAAATCGTATTTTTTTGTTTTACTTAACCAAGAAAATGTTAAGGCTCTAGACGTAGAAATTTTATTGAAGACAGGTTTAGTCCATCCAAAAAACTCATAATCATCACCTTCAGGAATAACAGATATTACATTACTGTAATAGTCTAAATTTCCGTCTGGTTGAATTTGTTTTCCTGATAACACATTTCCAGAAATAACACGATCGTTACCTTCTTTAGAAACACCTTTATCGTAAATAATGGTAGAAATTTCACTACCAATAATAGTTTTAAAATATCTTGGTTTTTCAACCGAAGAGCCAGCTAAAGCTACAATACGTTCTGCATTAAACTTACCAGTTAATAAAAGTTCCCCAATAATAACCAAGTCTTGAGCATTTACCGTCCAAACTACTTCGCCTTTATTTACAGGATCCACTTTATTAATTAGTGTACCAACATTCCCAGATGGGTGTGGTCCAGAAACTTTATGAGTAGTAACACCTGTTAAACCAGCAAGAGGTGAACTAGAGGTACCAACTGAAATATGCACAGCACCTTCCGTTAGTTTACCTAAAGCAGTTACCGCAGCTTGCAATTCAGCTTCTTTACCTTTTAAAGTAAAGTCTAAATCGGCAGCCAATGGTGCGCTAGCATAACCCGAAATAAATATCGCTTTTGACGATTTATTTGGATTTGCAATAACATCATAAGGGCGTTGTTTTACAAACGGCCAGCATCCTGATGCTAACAAATGTGCTTTTACAGATTCCGCTGTGGCACTACTTAAATCAAATTTTCCTAAATCTGCAAAAACTTGCGATTTATCAGCTTCAATTTTAATAGCATCTAGGCGTCGTTTTGGTCCACGCTGTACTTCAATCACTTTCCCTGAAACTGGCGATAAAAACATTACCGAGTCTTGGGATTTATCGAAAAACAAAGTATCCCCAGCTTTTACTGAAGTACCTTCTTTTGCAACAAGTTTTGGAATTACGCCGTGAAAATCCTCTGGCCTTATAGTGTAGTAGTTACTAATAATCGCTTGTTCAACGGTTTTATCAGCTTCACCTATAAGTTTAATGTCCAGACCTTTTTTAATACGAATGTCGTTTGACATATTTATTTTTATTGAAATTAGTTGTCTAAAAATCGGTGCAAAAATACAAATAAATACCTAAAATCTTCATCAAAAAAAAGCATATCATTTATTTATATCGATTCTAAATAAACAGATTTAATTAGGCATAGATTTTGTTTATATTTACACATAAAATTATAGCAAATATGAAATCTAAGGTAATAAAAACATTTCTTATAGCACTCCTCCCTTGTCTTATTTTTTCTCAAGTTGAAGAAGTAAGTCCTCCTGATTTCATTAAAACCATCAATTTTAAAAGTAACACACCCGAAACCCAATTACCTATTTTAAAACTAGGCGAATATGTTGTTTTAGAATTCGACGCCTTAAATGGCGAAGAGGCAGACTACTACTATAAAATTGAACATTACAATTTCGACTGGACACCTTCCAACCTTATAAAATCTGAATTCTTAAATGGTTTCGATAATCAGCGTATTCGTGATTACGAAAATTCACTTAACACCTATCAAATATTTTCACATTACAAACTCACCATCCCAAACCAATTTACAAAAGGACTAAAAGTTTCTGGGAATTATATGATTTCTATTTTTAATGACGACGACGAATTAGTATTCTCTAGAAAATTCATGATTTATGAAGACAAAACCGCCGTTGGTGTAAGCGTAAAACGATCAAGAAACATTGAATTCATTGAAGAAAAACAACGAATAGAACTCCTAATTACCTCAAACAACATCCAGCTAAATAACCCAACACAAACTGTAAAAGCCGTCATTATTCAAAATAATAATTTAAACAACGTAATCGCGAATATTAAACCACAATACACCATTGGCAGCAAGCTTATATATAAATACGATAACGAAACTAGTTTTTGGGCCGGCAATGAATTTCTCTTTTTCGAAAATAAAGATGTTCGCGCAGCCAACACCGGTATTCAGTTTATAGACCTTAAAGATATTTACCATAATTACCTTTACACCAACATGGAACGCGCCAGTAAACCATACACATATAACCCAGATATTAACGGAAATTACTTAATAACCAATGTTGATGCAGATGACGCTAGCATTGAGTCAGATTACGTTTGGATGCATTTTTCACTGTTAGGCGACGACTTTTTAACCAATAAGAACGTACATATATATGGAAACTTTAATAATTACGCGATAAACGATAGCACCCGTATGATTTTCGATGAAGCAAATAACCGTTTTACAAACACCATGCTACTAAAGCAAGGGTTTTATAACTACAAATATATTGTTGTCAACGATGACGGTACAATAAATGAAGGTGCCGTAAGCGGTAATTTCTGGCAAACTGAAAACAATTACAAAGTTCTAGTGTATTATCGCGATTTAGGTGCTCGATACGATAAAATCATTGGTTTAGGAGAAGCCAGCTCAGTGAACATCACAAATTAATACGCTAATTTTAGAAATTCAGCAAAATATAGGGTAAGAAATGCATTTCAACTAATTTATCAATCAAACCTGTTAAAATCGCTCACTAACTCTTTAATATTTATTATTTTAGCAACGTAAATTGCTTAATTACATATGGTACAACAAGTTACATGCGGCATAAAAATTTCGGTAGTTACAAACTTCGAAGGCTCATTTTATAAAAACTATAAAATGCAATATGCCTTTGCCTATACCGTAACCATAGAAAACCAAAGTAAAGATTCCGTACAACTTTTTGCCCGCCACTGGGAGATTCTAGATGCCTTAAATAATGTAGAAACCGTAATTGGCGAAGGTGTAATAGGTAAAAAACCTGTTTTAAAACCAGGAGAATCACACACGTACACATCTGGCTGTTTGCTTAAATCGCCTTTTGGCGCTATGCAAGGGCACTACAACATGGTCAATTTTACAACTACAAAAAAATTCCAAGTAACCATCCCTACATTTAAGTTGAGTGCTACTTTTGCTATCAATTAATTTCTGAATTTATCTTATTTTGGCGTTACCCAAAAGGGTCGGGCTTTCCGCTATATCTTTATTTGTGCTATATTAATTACAGCTTTTAATAAACAAGCGTTAAAACCCCAATTATATTCCTTTCAACAAAACAAAAGCTTAGCACAAAAAAGGATGCCGCATCAATCCCTAACGCAGGTTTCCACAGTGGTTTAATTATATTAATAATTTATTATTTCAATTGCTTTTTCCAATACTTCATCTCTCCCCTTTTTAATTCCTTCAACAGTTGGCCTAATCACCACATCGGGAACAATACCAATTCTTTGAGTTTCTGCACCATCTGGATAATAAATACCATTTCCAGAAATTCTAGTTAATAATCCTCCTGGTAAATATATATCAGAAACACTACCATCTGCTCCAGCTGTAGTACTTCCAACAATAGTAGTGTTCTCTCCTGCTCTAAATGCCATAGCAGTAAATTCCGATTGACTTTGCGAATATTCATTAACCAAAACAACCAACTTGCCTTTATATGTTATAGTATCGTTTTCGAGATTCAAAGGTCCCGAAAAATTAAATTCCCCAGGGTTATCTTTATTAAATTGAGCTATTTTAACAAAAGGAGTTCTTGACGAAACAAAATAAGAACCTAATTTATAAGGCACAAAAGCCGAAGGATAGTTTCTTATATCAATAATAATACCTTTTGTGTTTTCAAAAGTTTCTTTTAATATCGGTATGTCCTCAGTTTTTATCGATTTTAAAGTTACATAGCCAATATTATTTTCTAATAATTTATAACTTTTTTCACCCGTCCAATTATACCACTTCGTATTCAATTGCTCCAAAGGATAAAGCGATATAAACTCGTGCTTTTTGATTTCATTAGAAATAAAATCAATATCAATATTTTTTTTATTGAAACGTAAAAGATCTTTAGAAATATCTCTCATTTTCGCAGCGCCATTTGATGCTGGATAATAAGGACTAATACTATCCACAATAAACTCAACAGATTTATTATTAATATGTGTAATCACGTCCCCAACTTCAACCTTCGAAGCTTCTTTTAACTCAGGATTATAATAATCTGTAACTACTAATTTATCTTCGACAAATTCAACTTTAAAAGGCGGGTAAAACTCACCTTGTTTTTTAGTTACATTATTAAAACCAACTGAAGTTGTTGCATGAGTATCATTAATGTCACTTATTAATAAAATACATTTTTTTTCGTATTCTAATTTACCCTCTGATTTTATAAACTTTGGAATATATTCTTTTAAAACTTTACTCCAGTCTTTATCTGTTAAATGTTTATAAGGAAAAAAATAATGAATGATATTCCAATATCGATAAAGAGCTAATAATTTAAACCCATCATCATTATACAACATGGAATAGTAATATTTTTCATTTACAAAATTCGGATTCCTAGTAGGACCTTTATCAATATAATAATGCTTTCCTTGAAATCTATTTTTATAAATATAATTTATTTTATTTTTTAATTCTGAACTCAAACTAAACCCTTCCAACCATAACATATCAGGCTTTACAAAACTAACAGCTTTAGTATCTATACATTTTGCACACGCATCAATTTCTCCGTATTTTTTAATCCATTCGAGAATCACCTTATCTCTTTCTAAGTTACCTTTAACTTTTAAAAATTTTGGTAACATTCTAAAAAGCTCAAAATCCCAATTATAATTTCCTTTACCTACCTCCGGATGATTGTATTTCAAAAACCCCCAAACTTTACCTAATAATTCTAAATTACTAACAAGTTCTTCATTAAGCTCAGGGAATTCAATCTTAGAATTCAAGTCAAATTCATTATCTAAAGTTGCTTTATAAACGGGTTGTTCTATTTCTTTTAAAGTTTGAACATCCTGGCCATCTATAGTTAAAACAAATTCGTCAAACCATGCCTCACCTGTGCCACTCATTATCCCCGCCACAATAATATTTTCAGCATTTTCGGGATATGTTAACGTTACAGAGTATTTTTGCCAATCTTTTGTACCATGGATATTTTGTTTTTCCATATTATCGCCCGCTAATATTTTTTTACCACCATCTATTCTCAGCATAAGACCTGCATACCCTTTTTCAATATTTTTGGTTTTCATGTAGCCTTCAAGTTTAATAGACTCTCCTTTATAATTAGCAGGAATACGGTAAGCAATACAACCAAAAGAATTGGCAGCATTTTCTTTAGAAGTTATTTTGGATGCATATTTGCCTGAATACACATTAACACTATCTACATTTAAGCTATAATCTCCCCATTCAAACCATTTCTCCGGAAATAATAGTAATGAATCATAAGTTTCAAAATCTAAATTAAATCTTTTTTTTGTTTGAGATGTACAGGTTATATAAAAAAGCGATACAATAACTAAAACCGTGTATTTCATTAGTTTCATTTTTTATAAAAATATCAATATAACAGAGACGACAACCTTTTCTTAAGGCTCCAAACAAAGTTAATAAAAAACTGATAATGTTTACATTAACTCTTAAATAGCACTACTTAATCTTTAAAATTCAGAATATATTCTATCAACTAAATATAAAACCATCAAAATGTAACATTTCAACAAAAAACGACACCTATATATAAAGTAGCTGCTTTTCATTTACAAAGATTTAGATCAAGTAATCTTTCACACTCTTGTTGACTATTTCAACAGAGTTTCACTAAAAACATTCAGAAATTATGGGAGGAGAAGGTTCAATGATGGCTGCTAACCTGTCGTTAAAAAACAACAGAAGTATAGCGTCAAAACGAAGAGAAAACAGCGCTTTATCTGGTAGCTACTCAAAAATTAAATTAAAAAAATTTCCTAAAGCCACACCAGAACAACTAAAAGAAATAAAGGAGAAAACAATAAGAGAAAACAGAAAAACGCTATTAATAAATATCGGCTTATTTATAGTAACATGCATTGGCTTATTTGTTGCCATCCAATATTTATTCTAAAAAAAAAGATCCTTCAGATTTAAAAAACCTGAAGGATCTAATATTATATAAAGTTTACTGTTTAAACGTAAATCTATCTAGCTCACTACTTCTTTAATACGCTTAATAGCTTCAATAATTTGTTCTTGCGAAGCTGCATAAGAAATACGAATACAATTAGGATTACCAAAAGCAGCACCTGTAACGGTTGCAACTAAAGCTTCTTCTAATAAATATAAAGAAAAATCGGTAGCATTATTTATTTTTGTACCTCTTAATGTTTTTCCGAAGTAATAAGATACATCTGGAAATACGTAAAAAGCACCTTCTGGCGTGTTTGAGTTAAAACCTTTAACATCGCTCAATAAATCTAAAACTAAATCACGACGCACTTTAAACTCGTCGATCATATATTTAACAGCACTCGGCTCTGCTTGTAACGCTGTAATTACTGCACGTTGTGCAATACAGTTAGCACCACTAGTAATTTGACCTTGCATTTTATTACATGCACGAGCAATTTTTTCTGGAGCACCAATAAAACCAATACGCCATCCCGTCATAGCGAAAGCTTTCGATACACCGTTTACCGTAATTGTATTATTGTACATATCATCAAATTCTGCAATACTTGAATGACCAGAACCGTAATTAATATGCTCATAAATTTCATCTGAAACCACATAGATATTAGGATATTTAACCAATACATCGGCTAAAGCTCTTAATTCTTCTCTACTGTAAACAGATCCACTTGGGTTACAAGGTGAACTAAACCACATCATTTTGGTTTTTGGCGTAATAGCCGCTTCCAATTGTGCAGGAGTCATTTTAAAATCTGTATCAATAGATGTTGCAACCTCTACTGGCACACCATCGTTTAATTTTACAATATCAGAATAACTTACCCAATAAGGACAAGGTAAAATAACCTCATCTCCTTTATTCAACATAACGCTAGCAATATTTGCCAAAGATTGTTTAGCTCCCGTAGAAACAACAACTTGAGGTAAAGTATACGTTAAGTTATTATCGCGTTTAAATTTCGCAATAACTGCCTCTTTTAAATCTACATAACCATCTACTGGAGAGTACGAATTGTAATTATCATTTACAGCTTGAATGGCTGCATCTTTAATAAAATCTGGTGTGTTAAAATCTGGTTCCCCAAGACTTAAACCAATAATGTCTTTGCCTTCGCCTCTTAATTCGCGCGCTTTGGCAGCCATAGCTAACGTTGCCGATGTAGCCATGTTTAAAATTCTATCAGATAGTAATTGCATGAAATGTGTTTATAAGTAAATATATAGTTAGTTTATGCTAAATCAGGATTTTTCCCAAGCACTTTTAATTGATTATAATGTTCTGAAACTGCTTTCCAAAATGTGTTGTATTCATTATATGGTAAACTGAACTCGTTTGCTGTTTCTTTAACTATTTTTGCTATTTTACTATAATGCACGTGGCTAATATTAGCAAATAAATGGTGCTCTACTTGTCGGTTTAAACCTCCAGTATAAAATTCAGCTAACCAGCTTTTAGGTGAAAAATTACAAGTTGTAAATAATTGGTGAATAGCCCAAGTGTTTTTCATATTACCATCCTCATCAGGCAAAGGCATAACAGTGCTAGGAACCACGTGTGCCAATTGAAAAACAACACTTAAGATTATTCCAGCTGTGTAATGCATAATTAAGAACCCTATTAATACTTGCCACCAAGCAAAACCTAAAATTAATGGTAAGGCCACCCAAAGAGAATAATACACAATTTTACCAATAATAAGTTTAGTCCATTGTGTTGCAGGACTTGGTAACTTACCATAAGCTAATTTACGTTTTAGGTATTTATAGGTTTGTATAAAATCTGTTGTAATAGCCCAGTTTGCAGTTAACAGTCCGTATAAAAAGAATGCATAATACTTTTGGTATTGATGAATTTTAAACCATTTTGAATGTTTTGAAAAACGGATAATTCTACCCGCATCAATATCTTCATCATGTCCTTGAATATTGGTATATGTATGGTGCAATACATTATGTTGTACTTTCCAATTGTAGTCATTTCCAGCTAAAATGTAAATACTACTTCCCATTAATTTGTTCACCCATTTTTTACTGGAGAATGAACCATGGTTAGCATCGTGCATCACATTCATGCCTACTCCTGCCATACCAATACCAACAACTACCATGCATAAAGCTTGTAGCCATCCAGACATGGGTACTGTTAAAATTAATACTGCTGGAACAATTAGTAAAGCAAACATTATGATGGCTTTATTATATAATTTCCAGTTTCCTGTGCGTTTAATATCGTTCTCCTTAAAGTAATCATTAACACGTTTATTCAACGTTTTAAAGAACTTAGCAGGGTCTTTTCTCGAAAATGAGACGGTTTGTTTAGTCATGCAATAAATTTTAATATGATTTCTAAAATATTTTTTTGATCATACCTAACTGCAAAGATATGAATAAAGCTATTTAAGTTATCCCAATTTTTTGTAAAATTATGCGCCTAAAAAGTATATTTTTGTTGAAAATTTAACAGAAATGAAACTGCTTTTAAAATATTTCCCCGACTTAACGGAAGACCAAATTGAAAAATTCACCCAATTAGAAACCTTATATCAAGATTGGAATTTAAAAATAAATGTAGTTTCTCGAAAAGATATCGATGAGCTTTATTTAAGACATGTATTACATTCTTTAGGAATAGCTAAAATAATCCAATTTAAAGATGGTAGCCATATTCTAGATGTTGGAACAGGTGGTGGATTCCCAGGAATCCCTTTAGCTATAATGTTTCCCGAATGTTCATTTCATTTAGTAGATAGTATTGCTAAAAAACTAAAAGTAGTTAACGAAGTTGTTGAAGGCTTAGGTTTAACCAATGTAAAAACAACACATAGCCGCGTTGAAGAGACCAATGGGAATTACGATTTTATTGTAAGCCGTGCCGTTGCTGCTATGCCTACTTTTGTACATTGGGTAAAAGGAAAAATTGCAAAAGAGCAAAACCACGAACTAAAAAATGGTATTCTATATTTAAAAGGTGGCGATCTAACCGAAGAGCTAAAAGATTACAAAACCACTACTATTTTTGATTTATCTGACTATTTTGATGAAGATTTCTACGAAACCAAAAAAATAGTACACTTACCTTTAAAGTATCGCGGGTAATTTATAACGGATTATAAGAAAAGTAAAAGCCATTAAAAATCATAATTATGATTTTTAATGGCTTTTTTTATCTCTTAATTGTAATTTTTTCTAGCTTAAAAACAACAATCTTTACTATGACTAGAACCTAAGCCTTCTCAGGAATCTGCTTTAAAATTTCTAATACAAAGTTCCAATATTTTTGAGCAGATGAAATTTGAGCACGTTCATCTGGAGAGTGCGCTCCTTTTATAGTTGGACCAAAACTAATCATGTCCATTTCTGGATAATTTGTTCCAAGAATCCCGCATTCTAAACCAGCATGACATGCTGCTACGTGTGGTTTTTCGTTATTTAATTCTTCGTAAAGTTTCTCCATTATTTTTAAAATAGCAGAATCCATATTTGGTGTCCACCCTGGATAATCGCCTGTACACTCTACTTCGCAACCCGTTAATTCGAAAACAGAACGTAAAGTGTTTGCTAAATCCCATTTAGAACTCTCTACAGAAGAACGTGTTAAACAACCAATTTTTACATGGCCATCTTTAATAATAACTCTAGCAATATTATTTGATGTTTCTACTAATTCAGGAATATCTGCACTCATACGATACACACCATTCCATGCGGCATAAATAGCTCGTGTTAATCCTTCTTGAACTCCTAAATCCATTATTTTTTCTGGAGTTTCAACTTTAGAAACTACAACTTCTAAATTAGGCTCCATCGTTTTTAATTCCGTCTTTAAAACTTCTTCTTGCTGTTTTATCTCTAAAAGAAAAGCTTCTTCATGAATAGCATCGATTGCAACAATAGCATTACTTTCTCGAGGAATAGCGTTACGTAAACTTCCTCCGTCGATTTCCGAAATGCGCAAACCAAAATTCTCAAAACCATCAAAAAGCACACGGTTCATTATTTTATTCGCATTACCTAATCCTTCATGAATTTGCATTCCTGAATGACCACCTTGTAATCCTTTTACTGTAATTTTATAACCTATTTTGAATTCTGGAGTTTCCTCTTCCTCATAAGTTCTCGTTGCTGTTACATCGATACCACCGGCACAACCAACGCCAATTTCATCATCTTCTTCAGTATCTAAGTTTAAAAGAATTCCGCCAGTAAGTAAGCCGCCTTTTAATCCTTCCGCTCCTGTCATCCCTGTTTCTTCATCTATAGTAAACAAAGCTTCAATCGCTGGATGCGGTATATCTGTGCTTTCTAGAATAGCCATAATAGTGGCAACTCCTAACCCATTATCGGCTCCTAACGTAGTGCCTCTTGCACGAACCCAATCCCCATCTACATACATTTCTATACCTTGTGTATCGAAATCGAATTCTGTATCATTATTTTTTTGATGAACCATATCTAAATGCGACTGCATCACGATAGTCGTTCTATTTCCCATACCTGCTGTTGCTGGTTTTTTGATAATAACATTACCAACCTCATCTTCGATAGTTTCAAAACCAAGGTTCTTACCAAAGTCTTTCATAAATGCGATAACACGTTCCTCCTTTTTAGATGGACGTGGTACGGCGTTTAAATCGGCAAATTTATTCCAAAGTTCTTTAGGCTCTAGGTTTCTTATTTCTTGACTCATGTCTTTTTATATTTTAATGCAAAGTTAGTAAAAATACACAGATATTGGCAGCTACTCCTGATTGATGTGGCATCCTTTTTTTGTTGTTAAATAGTTTGCAAAAAGTCTAAACGATTATAATTAAGTTTAACTTTACTTTATACTGAAACAAGTATATCAAAAAAAAGATATAACGGAAAGCAGGAAGAAACCTTTATAAATATACCCGACCTTTGGGTACAAATTTTTACTATTTTTGATTTATGTTGAAAGATAAAAAAACGATTATTGCGCTGCTGTTGATTCCGCAGTATTTTTTCGTGAAGTTTTTAGGGAATTATCCAGAATTTGTAGATGCGTATTACAGTAATGGGCTCTATATATATGTATCGAAAATGTTTCGGTTTTGTTTAGGGTGGTTGCCATTTTCATTTGGAGATTTGGTCTATGCTGTTGGATTAATTTATATAATTAGATGGTTTTTTAAAAATTGGAAACGTTTAAAAACGGATACAAAGCAGTGGTTTGCTGATGTGTTTTCTGCCGTTTCGGTGCTTTATTTTGCATTTCATTTATTTTGGGGTTTTAACTATTACCGATTACCGCTGTATAAAAGTTTGAATTTGAATCCTGAATATTCTACAGAG
The DNA here is from genome assembly GCF_009796805.1 of Algibacter sp. L1A34. Taxonomy (NCBI): domain Bacteria; kingdom Pseudomonadati; phylum Bacteroidota; class Flavobacteriia; order Flavobacteriales; family Flavobacteriaceae; genus Algibacter; species Algibacter sp. L1A34. Next base: position 114,339 of record NZ_CP047029.1, read on the forward strand.
CAACTTGTAAAGGTGACAGAACAGCTTATTTTACAAGCGAATGCATTGCATTTGGAAATCGCGAAAAATGATTCATTAAAAGTAGAGATTCCGTTATCTAAAAATGAAATTTTAAAGCTTGCGCCAGACGGTTATTTAGGGCTGAAGCAGGTGTTTCCTAATTTGGAATATTCGCCACAGAGTGTAAAAAAATCGTTGTTTAGTTATCCGCTAACTTATATGGGTTTTAGTGGTTATTTGAATCCGTTAACCAATGAAGCGCAGGTTGATGGATTGATTCCGAAGTTTAAATTTGCGACCACAACAACGCACGAAATAGCACATCAATTAGGCTTTGCAGCAGAAAATGAAGCAAATTTTATTGGTTGCTTGGCAGCTATAAATCATGAGAATATTTATTTTAGATATTGCGGTTATACTTTTGGTTTACGCTATTGTTTAAATGAAATTTACCGAAGAGACGAAGCACTTTACGAGGAAGTTGTTAAAAACCTAAATATCGGTATTTTAAAGAATTACGAGGAAGTTCGTGTGTTTTGGGAGGCTCACCAAAACCCAACTGAGCCTTTATTTAAAAGTTTTTATAGTGGTTTTTTAAAAGCTAACAAACAAACTAAAGGCATGGAAAGTTATAGTTACGTTGTTGCTCTATTGGTAAATTATTTTGAAGAAAAATGAGAAATTCTTAAAGATTACAACTTTATATGTAAAGGAACTTTGATTCTAGATAGATATCCGTATTTTTAGCTAAAACTAACAGATTGTATCTATGATTAAAAAATGTATTGGAATCTTGAGCTTCTTTTGCTGCAGTTGCTTATTTAGCCAAGATTATTTTCCAAAAAATGATGGTGTTAAAACTACAAACACCAACTACACAGCATTCACGAATGCAAAAATCCATGTTTCTAGCGGAAAAATTATTAACAAAGGCACCTTGTTAATACATAATGGAAAGGTAATTTCTACCGGAACAAATGTTTCGATTCCAAAAAACACTAAAATTATTAATATTGAAGGTAAAAGCATTTACCCTTCTTTTATTGATATGTATTCTGATTTTGGTATTGAAAAACCAAAAGCACAACCAAGAAGCAGAAGTCAGGCTCCCCAATACGATGCTAGCAGAACGGGATATTATTGGAACGACCATGTGATGCCAGAAAATGAGGCGCTTACTAAATTTAGCTACGATTCTAAAAAAGCTAAAGAGTTACTAAATGCCGGGTTTGGCGTTGTAAATACACACATTCAAGACGGTATCCATAGAGGAACTGGTGCGTTAGTGGCTCTTAATAATAAAGAAGGTAATGAAACACGTATACTAAAAGAGAACTCTGCACAATATCTATCTTTCGATAGAAGCGCCACGTCTCGACAAGCTTACCCAAATTCTATAATGGGTAGTATTGCTTTGTTACGTCAATTATATAATGATGCGGCATGGTATAAAAAAGGACTTAGTAAAACGAAAGATTTATCTATTGAAGCCTTAAACAGAAACCAAGATTTAATTCAAATTTTTGAAGCCGGAAGTAAAGCTAATGCACTAAGAGCCGATAAAATTGGAGATCAATTTGGTATTCAATATGTAATTTTAGGTGGTGGTGATGAGTACGAGCGTATTGATGAGATAAAAAACACGAATGCTGCATTTATACTACCCATTAACTTTCAAGATGCTTATGATGTTGAAAATAGTTTTTTAACAAGTTCATTAGCGCTTAGCGATATGCGTGCATGGAGCCAAGAACCAACAAACCCAAAGGTTTTAGCCGATAACAACATCAATTTTGCATTAACGACACACGCTTTAAAATCGCCAAGTGAATTTAAAGGCAAATTAATGCAAGCTATTAAAAACGGACTTTCTAAAGAGAAGGCTCTAGAAGCATTAACGCTTATTCCTGCACAATTACTTGGGCAATCTACAGCAATAGGAACACTTAACAATGGTGCTTATGCTAACTTTTTAATTACCTCGGGCGATATTTTTGAAAAGAAAACCAAGCTTTACGAAAACTGGGTACAAGGCCAGCAACATATTGTTACCAACATGAACACCATAGATATTGTTGGTGATTATGAGTTTAGCGTAGATAATACGGCTTATAAAATGACTGTAGAGGGCGACATTAAAAAACTGAAATCTAAAATTACAAGCGAGACTAAAACCTTAGGTTCAAAAATTAGTTATACTAATGACTGGGTTCAAATCTCGATGACTACAAAAGATTCTACGTCGCAAGATTTTATTCGTATTGTAGCTCATGTTGAAAACGACGCTGCTTTAAAAGGAAAAGCTACTTTACCTAATGGTAATGAAATTCCTTTTTTAGCCAAAAAGAGTACAAAAGCCGAAGATGATTCCGAAGAAAAAGATAAAAAAGACGATGATTCTAAAAATAGCATAGCCTCTATCTCCTACCCTAACACTGCTTACGGATTTAAAACACTACCAAAACAGGAAACGCTTCTGTTTAAAAACGCAACGGTTTGGACTAACGAAGCCGATGGTATTTTAGAAAACACAGACGTGCTTATTAAAAACGGTAAAATAATTAAAATCGGTAAAAACTTGAGCGACGGAAAAGCTCAAATTATTGATGCTACTGGCAAACATTTAACGGCTGGTATTATAGACGAGCATTCGCATATTGCAACAGCTTCGGTTAACGAAGGCGGGCAAAACTCGTCTGCAGAAGTAAGCATCGAAGATGTTATCGATAATGAAGATATTGGCATTTATCGCAACCTTGCTGGTGGTGTAACCTCTATACAAGTATTGCACGGTTCGGCCAACCCAATTGGTGGACGTTCGGCTATTATAAAATTAAAATGGGGCGAATCTGCCGATAATTTAATTTATAACGATTCACCTAAATTTATAAAATTTGCTTTAGGCGAAAATGTAAAACAAACTAGATATTCTAACGGTGTGCGTTTTCCACAAACCAGAATGGGTGTCGAGCAAGTTTACATCGATTATTTTACACGTGCTAAAGAATACGATGCTTTAAAGAAAAGTGGTAAACCTTATAGAAAAGACGTCGAGATGGACGTGCTTGCTGAGATTTTAAACAAAGAGCGTTTTATTTCTTGTCACTCTTACGTTCAAAGTGAAATTAATATGCTTATGAAGGTTGCAGAACAATTCGATTTCAACATTAACACATTCACTCACATTTTAGAAGGTTATAAAGTAGCAGATAAAATGGTTGAGCATGGGGTTGGAGGTTCTACATTTAGCGATTGGTGGGCGTACAAATATGAGGTTAACGATGCTATTCCATACAATGCTGCCATTATGCACAATGCAGGCGTTACGGTTGCTATTAATAGTGACGATCCAGAAATGTCTAGACGTTTAAACCAAGAAGCTGCAAAAACCATTAAATATGGTGGCATGACAGAAGAAGAGGCTTGGAAGTTTGTTACTCTAAACCCTGCTAAACTTTTACACATCGATAACCGTGTGGGAAGTATAAAAGTTGGTAAAGATGCCGATGTTGTTTTATGGACCGATCACCCAATGTCTATTTATGCTAAAGCAGAAAAAACAATTATTGAAGGTGTCACTTATTTCGATTTAGAACGTGATACTATGCTGCGTTCGGAAATTAAAGAAGAAAAAAACGAGCTTATCAACCAAATGCTAAAAGCTAAAAACAAAGGCTTAAAAACGCAACCTATTAAGAAAAAGGAAAAAGTAGATATGCATTGCGATTTTATTGGCAATCAAATTAACTAAAACATAGAAAATGAAATATTTCAATTTATATATAGCGTGTGCCTGTCTCCTATTTTTCGGATCCATACACGCCCAACAAACTCCAGCAGACAAACAAAGCAAAGCCATATCTATAGAAGGTGCCACGGCGCATTTAGGTACAGGTGAAGTTATTGAAAATGCCCTTATTATGTTTAATGAAGGTAAAATCACTTTCGTAGGAAGTGCTAATATGAAAATTGCGCGAATTGGGGACGTTATCGACGGTAAAGGTAAACACGTCTACCCTGGTTTTATTATTCCGAATTCAACTTTAGGCTTAGTTGAAATTGATGCTGTAAAGGCCACTGATGATGATTCTGAAATAGGAACATGGAACCCAAACATTAGAAGTATTATTGCCTATAACGCGGAATCTAAAGTTGTAGAATCTATGAGACCAAACGGGGTTTTACTCGGGCAAATTACGCCACGAGGCGGTCGTATTTCAGGAACCTCATCTGTAGTACAATTTGATGCTTGGAACTGGGAAGATGCTGCTGTAAAAACCGATGACGGAATTCACATAAACTGGCCAAGCAACTTCAAAAGAGGACGCTACTGGTTAGGCGAAGACCCTTCATTAAAGGTGAATAAAGAATACGGCAACCAAATTACAGAAATAGAAGATTATTTTAATAACGCTAAAGCCTATTTAAAAGCAAGCCCTTCTATCACCAACCTATCTTATAAAGCATTAGAAGGTATTTTCAATGGTTCTAAAAAACTTTACATTAATGTAGATGATGAAAAAGGCATTATCGATGCTGTAAATTTCACTAAGAAAAACGCCATTCCAAACATGGTTGTTGTTGGCGGAGCGGAAGCTTATAAAGTAACCGATATTTTAAAATCGAATAACATATCTGTAGTTTTAAACCGTATACACTCGCAACCAAGCCAAACTGATGACGATTACGATTTACCATATAAATCGGCAAAATTATTAGTAGATAATGGCATTACAGTAGCCTTACAAGCTAACGGACAAATGGAACGCATGAATTCTAGAAACTTACCATTTTACGCAGGTACAACCGTAGCTCATGGATTAACAAAGGCACAAGCACTACAACTAATTACTCTAAACCCAGCAAAAATATTAGGTATCGATGCGCAGTATGGATCTTTAGAAACTGGTAAAAGCGCTACCTTGTTTATAAGTGAAGGTGATGCCTTAGATATGCGTACCAACATTATTTCTCATGCTTTTATAGACGGACGCTTAATTAGTCTAGAAACGCACCAAACAGAATTATGGAAACGCTATTCCGAAAAATATCAATCCAATTAATACCAACAAAAAAAAGGAAGCCTATAGGCTTCCTTTTTAATTTAATATATTTTCTATATCTAATTTACTTTGCAATTGTAGCGCCTTCAGGAACATCAAAAAGTGTAGCATCAGGAATCTCTTTAGATAGTTTTACATTTACAAAAGTATCTTCTCTACTCATTTTTGTTGGTACATTATTCTCCGTGGCGTAACCTGCCATAGTTGCTGGTAATTGCAAACCGCTTACATCTTGCCAATTTTGATAACGTCTAAAATGTAAATCTTTACTTTTTTCTTTAGAAAAATAAGTTACCGTATAAGCCAACCATTCCATTTTATAAGTTTCAGGATTGTAATAAAGTACATATTCATCTCCAGACGATTCACCTACACCATATTCATAAGAAATTTTAATTCCAGGATATGTTTTTCCTTCAAACACTAAAGGATCGGCATCACCATAAATAATACCATCATCTGCCAATATAAAAGGCATAGAGTAAAAGTAAAACATTAAATTATAGAAAAACTTTGGTTTTCCTTTATAAGCTTCCTCTCCTTTATTCTTTAACCAAATATCTTTGCCATTAGAACCAATAGCATACTTAGGCATATCTACCAAAATTTTTCTGTTTTTTAAGTTGGTAGTTGTAACATCGTTCCCGCCTTCTTTTACCTGAGCAAATGTTAATGATTTCATACTATTCCAAGTATCTAAACCACCATGTGCATCAAAAATTTTAACTAAGATTTCTGGGTAATGTTTTTTATTTTCAACTTGCTTTTCTACAGATGGTTCTGGGGATTTTACTGTTTCATTTTTTGTTTCATTCTTACAAGAAAGAATTGAAATTGTAATAAATAAAAATAGAATATTTCTCATGGTAAATTTTTAATTTACCATGAAGTCGTAATTATCTACTTAAAATTACAATATTTAAATTATTAATAAATAAAACAGTTCGTTCAACTAAAATAAAAAATGCGATAACGTATTATAAACCAATTGGATTTAATAAGTTTGAAACTTAGAGTCCAGAAAAAAAACCATTTTAACAAAATTAAGATAATAAATGAATTCAAATTTCACTGCGTCAACAAATAAGGTGTTTTTAAAAATTCCTTTATTCATATTAATTTTAACTGTTCTGCATATATTTAGGTTTATTGTTTATGAATACACACCAGATACCGCACTGTATATTTTAGTTTGGAAACTTGTAATTGCAAGCATTACGGGCTTTTTTTTTAGTTGGTATTTTTATCTGAATAAAAAATGGACCTTAGGTATTATTACACATTTACTATTCATTCTTTTTGCATTTCAAACTAATTTATCAAATTTAATAGATTATTATTTTAGCATTGATAACAGTAGTTCCATAAGGACCTCTTTACAAACTATTCTGTTTCTAGTATCTGCTTCGTGGTTTGCTTTTGGATTTTTTAAAACTGAAAAGGTAAGGCCAAAGAAAAAAGCATTTCTAAACGTTTTTCTTTTAGTAATTGCAACCTATTTTGTTCTTGCTAGTGGATTAGGAAAACTTAGTGAACTCTTTCAACAAATAATTAGTAGCGATTCTAGTTTTTTCGAATATCTAGTTCAACTACTCGTTATATTAACGCGTGTACTTAAATGTTTTGTATTATTAATTGGGTTTTACTACCTATTATCTAAAATTATAAATACAAACAAGCAAAGTAATATTTTAGCACCTCAATATATTTCTAAATCGTTTTTCAGTAAAGGTTTTGCCATTTCATACACATTAATTTTCCTTGTATTTTTTAGTGTTTTAGAAAATATTGTCGCATTTGTTCTGTTCAGTTTTTTCTCTAGAAACTCTTTTGATTTTTACGAAAACATTCAATTACTATCTAATTTCGCCTATCTACTTTATACTGTTTGCTTTTTAGGCCAACTTATGCAATACAGAAGTTATTCTTTGAAACATTTTTATGGCATATTTTCGGCTGTAGCCTTATTTCCAATATTAAATACGGTATCGCTATTTGTTCTTAGACACAAAAGAAAAGTAAAATCTGTATCCGATTTTATAAAAAACGCACCTAAACAAAGAAACATTCATCTTAGTATTTATGCTGTTTTAATGATTGCTTTTATCCTTTTTATAAATAAAGATGAGTTAACCAATGAAGATGAGTTAGCTTGGATTTTCGCAGGTATTATTCTGCATTGCATTTGTTTATTTATCGTTTCATTAAACAAAAAATACGTTTATACGGCACCTGCTATAATTACGCTTTTATGGATTATTAAAAATTACAGCTCTTTTTCTTTTATAGAAACTATTACAGAACATGTATTTGATATCAGTATACTATCTCAAGGTGTTTTTATTATAACCATTTACTATTTAACCTATTATTTATTGTTTTACATCTACCATAAAGCCTTTTATGTTAACACAAATGAAGAACAAATAAAAGCAGAATTAGATACTCATTTTTCTAACACTAACGAGTCCGAAGTTTTATAGAGAAGCGTCCTCTTGAATAAAAACTTATATTATCTTTTGAGTATAGTTTAAAACTAAAACTATAGTTCCCATCTTCTGGAACTACATAAACTCCAGACTCGGCCTCATACTCACTTGTTACACGTGTAATATCGACTTCTTCCTCTTCGTTCTCGTCATTGTATCTTGTTTCTGTATCCGATTCTTCTTCTTTTGAAGATTTAATAAAATGAGAAAAAACCAATGGCAAATACCGATCTACCAACATCGAGTCCTTATCCTTTTCTATGTAGTATTTTATAGAGTAATCGTCAAGATCTGGAGATTCGTACGTTTTATATTCTAAGCTAGATTTGGTCCAAATTACAACCTCTTCTCCTTTTTTCAAAGACACATTATCTATAGTAGAAATTGAGGAAGTAGATAGTCCTACTTCTTTTTCTAAATCATTACCAACAACATTACAGGAATGTAACATCCCTAAACATAATAAACAATAAAAATATTTTATATACCGCATTTTATTCAATCATTAAAGTGTTATGTTCCATTTGATAATCAAGCATTTTTTTATAAAAATCTGCCGAGTTTTCATCCACGCCCTCTTTTCTAAAATAAAATACTTTATTGTGCTTTTCTATTCGATAGTAAAAATGATCTGCATAACTAGTTTCACCATCATAATTTTTGCTGTCTTTAGTAATTACATAGGCGTTGCCTTCATGCTTTATATTAACCATAAAACCATCACTTCTAAATGTTCGCCCTCTAAACTCCCACTCGGTCTTACCATAATTTACCTGTTTCACAAGGTTTTTATCGAGCATAGCTCCTTTTTTCAGAGCATTAATAATATTTAAAAATGATGTGTCGAATTTTTTAGAAGCATAATAAAAATCGAAAGTTTTATAATTATATAAACTTCTTAAATCAATTTCTTCATTTTCTTCCATAAAAACTCTCATCTCTTTATCGATATCTTTAAGAGCAAAATTATAGGCTTTTATAGTAACAGCAGGATACGTATCTATATAGTCTGCCCAAGACTTAACAGCTAAATCTTCATTATTTTTAGGTTCCTTAGTTAAATTCTTAGCCATACCTAAAGAAAAAAGAGCCATTTCAAAATTCTCTTTTCTATTTAAGTCCATCATATCGATTACAGCTTCATAAACAATAAAATACTCGTGTATCTCATCATATTCAAAATACACAACATTAAAACCATCTCTCTCGGAATAAATAACGCTGTTTGCATCTTGATACTCTACAATTAAATCTTCCCAAACTTTATCTTCGGCATCACTTATATTTTTTTTAATTTTCTCAAAAGTAATCGCATCTTTATCTTTAGATGGTAAGAGTACAATACCCTCAGAAATCCCATAAGAATCATAATCCTCTCCACTTTCAAGATCAATTGCTATAGCTTTGTCTTCTCGTATCGTTAAATCTCCCCAAATATATTCTTCATAATCACTGGCCTCATAATCTTCAAAAGCATCCTCACCTGTAATATCATACTCATAACCAACTGGTATCGAAATCTTTGGATATAGCGTGCTATCGTTTAAATATTGAATTGAAAGAAGATCTATTTGCCTATTTAAAATAGACGCTATTCGTTCTTTAGATAACAGTTCTTTTGGTGTATCTACAATTTCAATCTGATTGCTTTCCTCTTTTTCCTGACATGAAAAAAGAGTAAGAAAAACGCAAAAAAATGTTTTCACTAAATATTTCATCATTATTTATTTAAAAATTCTAAAATACTCAAAATTAAAACGGTTTTAGAGTTCAATTCCATTTTTTAAAAACAGACTACAAATTTAAAAACCTAATTATAGAATTCCCGAAAGTAAAAAGAAGAAGCACAAGAATAAAGCATCTCCTGCTTATTATATATAAAAGTGTAAATTTGCAGCTATAGATTTTGCCATAAAGCGATATGAATTACAAAGAAATATCTAGTACACAAAACCCATATATTAAACAACTTGTTTTATTAAAAGACAAATCGCGTGAACGTAAAAAGTCAGGTTTATTTTTAATTGAAGGCGTTCGCGAAATAGAATTAGCCATAAAAGGTGGTTATGTATTAGACACTGTTTTATTCTACCCAGGACTTTTTTCTAAAAACGAATTAGAAGCGCTAACTACAAGCCAAAATACAACTATTGAAATATCTAAAGACGTTTACGAAAAACTCGCTTACCGAAGCACTACAGAAGGTGTTCTAGCGGTTGCCAAACCAAAAAGCCACCTAATAAGTGATTTAAAATTTGACACCCAAACACCACTAATCTTAATTGCTGAAGCTCCAGAAAAGCCAGGTAATATTGGCGCCATTTTACGTACTGCCGACGCTGCCAATGTCGATGCTGTAATTATTGCCAACCCAAAAGGCGATTTATATAACCCAAATATTATTCGTTCTAGCGTAGGTTGTGTATTTACCAATACTATTGCAACGGGTTCTACTACCGAAATTATAGAGTTTCTAAAATTGAAAAACATTGATATTTATTGCGCTATTTTACAATCTGCTATTCACTATCACGAGCAAAATTTCACCAAAGCAACCGCTATTGTTGTTGGTACAGAAGCTACAGGCTTAAGCGAAGAATGGCGCGTAAGCTCAACTCAAAATATAATAATCCCGATGCAAGGCGAAATAGATTCTATGAATGTTTCTGTTGCTGCCGGAATTCTTATTTTTGAAGCCAAACGCCAACGTAATTTTAAATAAACGTAAATTACAAAAAACGAGTTCCCCAAAGAACAACAGTCCGTTTCGGATTTGAAACTTAACACACTATGAACGCAAACACTCTTTTTTACATTATAATTGGCATTATTATTATCAGTTTTATAGTTGATAAAGTCTTAGACGCCCTAAATGCAAAACACTTTAACGACGTACTTCCTGAAGATTTAAAAGATGTTTATGATGACGAAGCATATAAAAAATCGCAAAATTATAAAGCGACAAATTATAAATTCGGATTACTAACCTCTACTTTTTCCGTAATTTTAACGTTAGCCTTTCTTTGGTTCGATGGTTTCGAATTTATTGACAATATAGCACGTAGCTACAGTGAAAACCCAATATTTGTTGCTCTTATTTTCTTCGGAATTATCATGATTGGTAGCGATATTTTAACAACCCCATTTTCTTATTATAGCACTTTTGTAATTGAGGAAAAATTTGGTTTTAATAAAACAACCATTAAAACGTTCTTTTTAGATAAAATAAAAGGCTGGTTTATGATGGCTATTGTTGGCGGTGCCATTCTATCTTCAATTATTTGGTTTTATGAAGCAACAGGCAATCAGTTTTGGCTTTACGCTTGGGCATTAGTTGCTGTGTTTAGTTTATTCATGAATATGTTTTACTCTAAACTTATTGTGCCACTTTTTAATAAACAAACACCTTTAGAAGCCGGAAGTTTACGCGATAACATTTCGGAATACGCAAAAACAGTTGGCTTTAAATTAGATAAAATTTTTGTTATCGATGGTTCTAAACGCAGCACAAAAGCCAACGCTTATTTTTCTGGTTTTGGTAACGAAAAACGCGTTACGCTTTACGATACTTTAATTAACGATTTGGATGAAGATGAAATTGTTGCTGTACTTGCTCACGAGGTTGGTCATTATAAAAAGAAGCATATTATTTTTAATTTAGCGACTTCAATTCTATTAACTGGATTTACACTTTTTATATTATCGTTATTTATTTCGAACCCTATATTATCACAAGCTTTAGGTGTCGAAACCCCTAGTTTTCATATTGGATTAATTGCTTTTGGAATGCTCTACGCTCCTATTTCGGAAATTACGGGTTTAATAATGAATCTGTTTTCTAGAAAATTTGAATACCAAGCCGATGACTATGCTAAGAACACCTATAAAGCCGAACCTTTAATTACCTCCTTAAAGAAGCTTTCTAAAAACAGTTTAAGTAATTTAACTCCGCATAAAGCCTATGTTTTTATGCATTACTCGCATCCTACGCTGCAGGAACGTATTGGAAATTTGAGGAGGTAAATCACCTTTTTATCCCTAACCCGCGTTAACGATTGCAGCGGCATCTTTTTAAAAATTTAAGCAGCCAGAAACCTTGTTATTTCTACAAACATTTTAGATAAACACTAACATACCGAAAGCTCTAAGTTTTTAAAAAGATACAGCGGAAAGCGTGTTAAAACGCCCAAAAAATTGAATATCCAAAAAATTGATTACCTTTGCACCTTGAAACTCAGAAAATAATGAGTTTATATTCCTCAGAGAGAGGATGTGTTACTGGAAGTTTAAGGTTAAGTATGTCGATTCGCTTTCTTATGTAACACCACATAACAAAATCGAATACTTATACAAGAATGAGCACATTCCAAGAATTAGGTCTTAATGAAGATCTATTGAAAGCAATTACAGATTTAGGATTTGAAAAGCCTAGTGAAGTTCAAGAAAAAGCAATCCCTATTTTATTAAATTCTGAAACCGATTTAGTGGCACTAGCCCAAACCGGAACAGGAAAAACGGCTGCGTTTGGTTTCCCTATGTTAGAGAAAATTGACGTTGATAGCCGCACGACTCAAGGTTTAATTTTAAGCCCAACGCGTGAACTTTGTTTACAAATTACCAACGAAATGAAACAATACGGTAAGTATTGTAAAGGTTTAAATGTGGTTGCCATTTATGGTGGATCTAGCATTACAGACCAAGCTCGTGACGTTAAACGTGGTGCACAGATTATTGTGGCTACGCCTGGTAGAATGAAAGATATGATTAGCCGTAGATTGGTTGATATTTCTAAAATCCAATACGCGGTTTTAGATGAGGCTGATGAGATGCTAAACATGGGTTTCAAGGAAGATATTACTGATATTTTATCACACACTCCAGATGAAAAAAACACATGGTTATTTTCTGCAACTATGCCAAGAGAAGTGGCAACTATTGCGAAAAAATTCATGGACAACCCACAGGAAATTACGGTTGGAAATAAAAATGAAAGTACAAGTACCGTATCTCACGAATACTATTTAGTTAATTCTAGAGACCGTTACCAAGCCTTGAAACGTTTGGCAGATGCAAATCCAGATATTTTTTCTGTAGTATTTTGTAGAACAAAACGTGATACTCAAAAAGTTGCCGAACAACTTATTGAGGATGGTTATAGCGCTGGTGCTTTGCACGGTGATTTAAGCCAAAACCAACGTGATTTAGTAATGCAATCGTTTAGAAAAAACCAAATACAAATGCTTGTTGCAACAGATGTTGCTGCTCGTGGTATTGATGTTGACGATATTACTCACGTTATAAATTACCAATTACCTGACGAAATTGAAACGTATACTCACCGTTCTGGTCGTACCGGACGTGCTGGTAAAAACGGTATTTCTATGGTTATTGTTTCGAAAAGTGAGGTTCGAAAAATAAAAAGTATTGAACGCATTATTAAACGTGAGTTTGAGAAAAAAGAAGTGCCAGATGGTATGGAAATTTGCGAAGTGCAATTAATGTCTTTAGCTAATAAAATCCATAACACGGAAGTTAACGACGAAATTGAAAAATACCTAACAAGCATTAATGAAATGTTTGAGGATACAACGAAAGATGAATTGATTAAAAAATTCTTCTCGGTTGAATTTACACGTTTCTATAACTATTACCAAAAATCTAAAAACTTAAATGTTGCTGAAGGTTCTAGAGATGGCGGACGTGAAGGTGGTCGTGATCGTGATTTTGGTGGAAAATCTAATTCTACAAGATACTTCATTAATGTTGGTGAAAAAGATGGTTTCGATTGGATGAAATTGAAAGATTTCTTAAAAGACCAATTACAACTTGGTAGAGACGATGTTTTTAAAGTGGAAGTTAAAGAGAGTTTCTCTTTCTTTAATACTGAAAACGAAACTAAGGATAAAGTTTTAGCTTTCTTTACAGACTTTAAACATGAAGGACGTTTTGTAAATGTTGAAGTTTCGGAAAACCGAGGCGGTGGCGGAAGACGCAATGATAGACGTAGTAGTGGTGGCGGAAGACGCGACGATAAACGTGGAGGCGGAAGACGTGGTGATGACAGAAAAGGTGGTTCTGGAAGCAGAAGTGACCGCAGACGTAGTAGTGAAGGAGGTTCTAAACCAAGACGTTCGGATTCGGACTCTGGTGGAGGAAATTTTTCTGGAGCTAGACGTTCTAGAAGATAAAATTTATATTTTATAACATATAAAAGCTGACTGAAAGTAAAATTACTTTTTAGTCAGCTTTTTTTATGCCTTGTATTTAGTGTTTTAATGTAAAATGGCCATGATACTGTGTGTTATTACTCGGCCTATTAATAACAAACCAATAATCTGAAGTTGATAGCGGATAGCCGTTTAAAGTGCCATCCCATCCTTTTTGAATAGAGATTTAATTGAATGATTAATTTACCGTAACGATCGAAAATATTGATTTCGCTAATACAGAGTTGAATAGATAGCCAATAATCTACACCATTATTTAGACTCTCTACGTCATTATTTTCAAAATTAATACCTACACTAAACCAAAATACCAATTAGCTGCTTAATCTTGAGCATCAGTAATATTTGAAAATAAAAAAAAACACTAAAACCCACAATAAAACAATGCATATTAAACAGTTAGCCACCTTAATTTTATAGTTAAAAATAAATTTCAGAAAGGTTTAGTAATTTCTTATGAAAATAGATGTCTGTAATAATATTCTTAATAAAAACCACTTAAATATTTACAAAAACCTCGTTATTGTGTTCAAATCCGTATTAATAGAGCACTTCTAAGTTAAATTATATTAAAATATATGGTTATATTTAATTCTTTAGTACTTTTATAAAAAATTCGTTGATGAGAAAAAATTTAATTTTCCTTTTTATATTTACTTTATTGGTAGGGCAAACATACGCGCAAGACAGCGAAAAAGCAGAAGGAGTTGTGCTTAACGCATCAACATCTACAGCTCTAGAAGGCGTAAATATTGTAAACCTAAACCAAGTAAAAGGAACTACAACAAACCAAAAAGGCGAATTTAAAATTACAGCAAAAGTTAACGATACTTTACATTTTTCTTATTTAGGATTCAAATCTATAAAAGTTAGAGTAACTAATGATTGGTTAAAATACGGTAGTTCCAACATAGAACTTACCGAACTCGCCCTAGCATTAGAAGAAGTTGTGGTAAGCCAATTAAAACTAACCGGTTTTTTAGAAGTCGATATAAAGCAAGTTCCCGCTGTTAACAGTAATTATCGCTATAATATTTCTGGATTAGAAGGCACGGGTTATGAGGCCGATAAAAAATCTGGACTCACCAAAGTAATAGGATCTATATTTAATCCAGCCGATTTTCTACATCGTATGTTTGGTAAAAAACAAAACGAACTTAGAAAGTTAAAAAAGATGAAGGAAGACGATGAAATTAGAAATCTTCTAGCAACTAAATTCGACCGCGAAATGCTAACCGTTTTACTTCAAGTAGATCGTGTTGATTTAGACGAAATTGTAAGCCAATGCAACTATTCCAAAGGTTTTATACAAAAAGCAAACGACCTTCAAATCCTCGATGCCATTAGCGAATGTTACGAAGAATATAAGGTATTAAGCCGAGGAAGAACTCGTAAAATTTAAAATATTTATTTGGGCGTTACCACAAGGGTCGGGCTTTCCGCTATATCTTTTGGCAAAACACCTCTATCTATTTAAACCTCTTACTTTATTAAAAAACCTGCTTTATCCAAAGTTAGAGAAATTATTTTTTGCAAAAAGGATGTCGCATCAATCCCTAACGCGACCATCTGTAAAGGCCTTTTCTCTTCTATAAAACAGTTAAAAATTTACTAATTAACATGTTAAAAACTATTAAAGAAACAACATCATAAACAAAAAATGATGTATTTTGGTACAACAACCATCAAAACAAACCATGCACTATAAAAAAGCGTTACTCTTCTTTTTAATGCCACTCACCATGATTTCTCAGAATATAACAGGGAAAATTTACGATTCGGAATCTACAGTACAAGGCGCCAAAATTTTTAATAAAACAAAAAACAGCGTTACATTTTCTGATGAGAAAGGAAGCTTCAACCTTATTGCTACTCGTAATGATAGCTTAGTAATAACATCACTCTTCCATCAAACAAAATATGTAAAAATTGACGCGTTTTATTTAGAAAACACAATAGTTGTAGAACTCACAAAACAAGTAAACAATTTACCCGAAGTATTACTTGCAGAAAATGCCAACCAATCTGGATTAAAAGCTCTCGAAACTAATAGTGATTTGGGAACAGAATTAGCATCCGACTTAAAAAATAATTCTGAAACTTGGTATAAAAACATGCCAAAATCGGGCATAGATTTTGTTGCCATTGCATCGCTTGTGGCTAAGCTTTTAAAAAGTAAAAAAGCCAAACCACAACTTATAACAACAATAGAATATAAAACTTTAGATTCTCTTTTTTCTTCATCACATAAATTGTTCAATAAATCATTGCTAATCAACGATTTTAAAATACCTGATGAGTATATACCTCTATTTTTTGATTATTGCGATTCTCAATCTATAAACTCTAATTTATTACTAGAAAAAAATGATTTTATGCTTCTAGATAAACTTCTTAAAAGTAGTAATGACTTTTTAGAAATGCTTAAAACTACTGAGCAAAATTAATCTGTTTCATAAAAACGTTCGGTAATTTTCTCGTAACTTTTTATTGTTTTTGTACACCAATCTAAACGCTTTTCTAGAATTTCATCTTCGGTTAAATGCCATTCCAAATCAGATTGTCTTAATTTAGACGTTGCTTGTTGTAAAATAATAGCCGCGGAAACAGAAATATTTAAACTCTCGGTAAAACCAACCATTGGTATTTTTAAATAACAATCCGCTTCATCTAAAACCGCTTGAGATAAACCTTCCGTCTCTCTTCCGAAGAAAAAACAAGATTTTTTAGTGACATCGAAGTCCTTTATATCACAATCATTAGCATGCGGTGTGGTAGCAACAATTTGATACCCTTTACTTTTCATATCTGCAATACAATCCTTAACATGATTATAGCGATTTAGATCTACCCATTTTTGTGCGCCCATGGCTATTTCTCTGTCAATATCTTTAGAGTTTTGTTCCTCGACAATATTAAGTTCTTGAATCCCGAAAACATCGCAAGTTCTCATAACAGCACTGGTATTATGAAGTTGATAAACATCTTCTGTGGCAACCGTAAAATGTTTGGTGCGCTGTGCTAAAACTTTGGTAAATTTCTCCTTTCGTGATGGTGTAAGGAATGTTTCCAAGTGCTCTAATAGTTTTAAATCAATCATGCGTCAAAAATATAAAAGAATTTTAAATCGCAACGTAGTCCACTTAGAAGATTTTTCATTAAAAATAAATACAATTTAAAATCTAAGTCTGTTCCAATTGATTTAAAATTTATATTTTTAACACTATGAAACATATTGTTGTATTAACAGGAGCTGGCATAAGTGCCGAAAGTGGTATTAAAACATTTCGTGATGCCGATGGTTTATGGGAAGGCCATGATGTTATGGAAGTCGCTACGCCACAAGGTTTTGCCGCTAATCCCAAATTAGTTTTAGACTTTTACAACCAACGCCGTGCAGAACTTAGCACTGTAAAACCAAATAAAGCACATATTGGTTTGGCAAAACTTGAAAAACAGTATAAAGTAAGTATAATTACCCAAAATGTAGATGATTTACACGAGCGAGCTGGTAGTACAAACGTAACCCATTTGCATGGCGAATTGCTAAAAGCAAGATGTACAGTTGATAAAAATGATATTAAAACTTGGAAAAACGACATAAATTTAGGCGATCTATCTGATAAAGGATACCAAATGCGGCCGCATATTGTATGGTTTGGTGAAGATGTCCCGATGATGGATAAAGCCATTGAAATTTGTGAAACTGCAGATATTTTAATAATTATTGGCACCTCTATGCAAGTATATCCAGCTGCTGGTTTAATGAATTATGTACCGCAAAACACACCAACATACTTTATAGATCCAAAACCTAATATGAAAAGCAGTAAAAATTTAACGGTAATTACAGAACCTGCAACCATAGGTTTAAGTTTGGTTGAAAAACTTTTGGAAAGCGACGTTTAATTTTAACAAAACTGAGTTTATAGCGTTATTTAGCTAATTCTCTATTTTATGTTTTTATTTTATGTTTTTCTACGTTTCTTAGGTATTCTTTTACAAATAACCACAACTAGATTAAAGCAAATTTTATTTAAAATTGGCTATTTTTGAGTTAGTTCACTTTATATCTCTCACTAAACCATATATATGCTTTTACGCGTTAGTTGCAAATTGGAATTTCAAATAGAAACACCAACTCCTTTTATTTTAATGTTACGCCCTCGTAGTGGTGCTCAACAATGGGTAGAACGGGATGAATATAAAATACCTAAAAATGTAGCTATAAGTGAATTTACAGACAATTATGGTAATCTGTGCCAACGCCTTGTTGCTCCAAGTGGTAAATTCTCGATATATACTACGGCAGATGTAAAAGTTTCAGATTATATGGACGTTGCCTTTGGAGCTCCTTTTATAGAAGTTCAAAATTTGCCAAACGAGATACTTGGTTATTTATTACCAAGTAGATATTGTGAGTCTGAAAGATTTCATGATTTAGCAAAATCTATTACCGAAAATGCTCTACCAGGTTACGACCAAGTTGCTGCCATTGAAAATTGGTTACGAAATACTATTAGTTTTATTCCTGGTAGTAGCGACTTTCCTATTTCGGCCGCAGAGGTTAACATGAAACAATCTGGAGTTTGCAGAGATTTTGCGCATTTAGGAATTGCATTGTGTAGAAGTTTAAGTATTCCGGCACGTATGGTGGTTGGGTATTTGTACGAATTAAAACCAATGGATATGCATGCTTGGTTTGAGGCCTATATTGGCGGACGATGGTATTCTTTTGATGCTACTCAAAGCGGAATAAAAGGTGGTTATGTTACCGTTGGTTATGGTCTAGATGCTGCCGATGTTGCCGTATATAATCAATTTGGTCCTTCCGTTACCCCTATTCAGCAATTAATTACTGTAGAACAAATTGAAAGTTAAACTTAGATATTAATTTTCCTTTTCTCAGCAATTTCATCATTAATAAACTCGACATATTATATACAATTATGCTATAATACTTTTACGAAATAACCTTAGGTTTTATAAAATTATTTGGAAAATATCAGATAATGAAACAGATACCTCATTAAAAAGTTTATCTTCGCGCAAAATTTAGAATTGCTTTTTATGAAACGTATTAATGAATACAAGAAATTATTTGGTGCTGAACAAGATATGAGTTTAAAAGCTTTAAAATCTTCTTACAGAAATTTAGTAAAAGAATGGCACCCTGATAAATTCCAAGCTGGAGACGAAAAAGCTATTGAAGCTGAATTAAAAAGTAGACAAATTATTGATGCTTACCATTTTTTAGTGAGCATTGCTCCAGAAACAAAGGAAGCGAATTTAGAAGATTTCAACCAAACTATTGCTTCTCCAATTATGGATTGGCAACATAAAGGTTTACTTTTAGAAGTTACCTTTTTAGATGGAAATACATACGAATTCTTTGGAGTAAACAAAGCTGTGTATATCAAATTCTCACAATCTGATAAACAAACACGTTTTGGTAAACGAAACATTTTTAACACGTATACCTACAGAAAAATTAAGAAAAGTGAAGTAGAAGCTTAGGCTTTATTCTTCTCCTCTATCCATCGGCTCATAAATTTGGTGCTCTGCATGCTATGATGATGTAGCATTTGCCCCATAAAATTATTTTGACGATGCGTATATAAATTATCTACAATCGATTCAATTCGTGATAAGAACATCTTTTTATGTTTTTGCGCATTGAATCGATTGTTTATTACAGCAAATCCGTATTCCTGCTTTTCTTCCCAAACCCTTTCATTATTATAAAGTTGAACAGCTTGATTTGCAAAATTGTTCGGGATATCCTCAACAAACCCATTCGGTTCCAAATCGCCAAACATACCTTCTGCTCCAATTGTTGACGTTACCATGGGTGTACCATTTTGCATAGCATCTATTAATTTACCTTTTAAACCTGCTCCAAACCGAATTGGAGCTAAACATACTTTAGCTTGCTGCATTACCGTATTTACATCTTCGGCAAAACCTTTTATTAAAAAACCTTGTTTCCCGTTGTGTAACTGGTTTACTTTTTGCGACGCATAAGCTCCATAAATATGTAATTCTACTTTTGGTAATTGCTTTCTAATTAATGGCCAAATGGTATCTTTTAAATATAAAACTGCATTGTAATTAGGTTCGTGAAGAAAATTTCCGATGGTAATAAAATGTTCTCGATCTTCAAAAGATGGTAGATTTCCAATTATTTCTTTTGAAATTTCATCTAACATAAAAGGCAAATAAAGCAGTAAATCTTCATTAACTTTAAAATCATTTTTTAGAATTTCCATTTCAGCCTCTGAAATAATTAAGGTTAAATCGCAACGGTGAATACAAGCTATTTCTCGTTTTGCTGTATCATTAAACAAATATGCTTTATCAAATAATTTTTCATCTTTAAATGCTTGATGTCTGCCTTTTCGTAAACTGTGTAAATCTTCGGTATCTAAAATTTTAATGGCATTCGGGCAGTTTTCAGTAACACGCCATCCAAACTGTTCTTCCATCATAAAACGATCGAAAAGAACAATATCAGGATTTAATCCTTTTACAAAATCGTCAAAACTACCGTTATTCAATTCAATTGCAGTTTGCAACACACCAATACTTTCAAGGTTAAAAGCATTATCACTTTTTGCACAAGGGCTAGCAAAAGTAATGTTGTAATTTTGTGTCTGAAAAGTTTCAATTAACTGCATCATCCTAATGCCTGCAGCAGAACTTCTAGGTTCTGGCCAAACAAAACCGATTATTAATAATCTTTTATTCACCTAAATTAATTGATATTAAAACTTAATTCCGTTAGAACCCTTTCCAAGTTGATTGTGACTAAATTTACTCAGGTTTAGCTTCCAAACTATATTTTATACGCACCAATTTCGCCCAATCTACAACAGCTTTAATTTGGGCATCACTAAGTTTAGCTTCTGTATGTGTAATGGTATAAGATTCTAAAGGCATTTCTTTCTCTTCAACCATTTCAATAATTTCTTCAAACTTATGGTCTTTTCGTTTTACAGAATTCCCTATCCAATTAGAAAGATTCAACTCTTCCTTTCCTTCCTCGACATGATGTGCCATCCAGAAATTTACTGGCGTTATATTATTGTACCAAGGATATCGCGTTACATCGCTATGGCAATCGTAGCAAGTTTCTTTTAAAATAAGCCTTACATCTTCAGGCGGATTTGTTTCAGCCAAAAAGGCATCAATTGAAGCCAAATCACCTTCATTTTTTTCTGGTCCAAAAAACTGACCAATTACAAATACGATTAATAATAACAACAATATTTTTTTTACTATCTTCATTTTAATTAAATTTAAAGCATAAAAATACGCAATCCATTTGACTACCGAGCAACTGTACAACGAATTAAATTACGTAAACCATTCTAGAGAAAAGCGGTTGTTTTATGCCAATATGATGATTAACCATCCGGAGTTAATCCCTAAATTGTTAGACATCCTTTTTAGGGTAGACGATAAAATTTCTCCACGTGCTGCTTGGGTTTTAGAGTTTATGTGTAGTAAAGATATTGAAACTATAATTCCCTATTTAGATCACTTTACAGAAAACATATATAAAGTTCATTTAGATCCTGCTGTGCGTCCCGTTGCTAAAATTTGTGAACTTTTAGCTAAGCATTATAACTCCAGAGAAGATAACCAAATTAAGACCGAGTTAACAAAAGTGCACCAAGAACGTATTATTGAAACTTGCTTCGATTATATGATTAACGATGAAAAAGTAGCACCAAAAGCATACGGAATGGTTGCTCTTTTTCTATTCGGAAAACACTTTGATTGGGTGCATCCCGAATTAAAAATAATTTTAGATCGTGATTACCCTAAACAAAGTCCAGCTTTTAAAGCACGAGCCCGACAAATTTTAAAAAAGATAAAAAAGTAATTATAACTCTATAACATTTTTAAGTTCTTTATCTGAAATAACTAATAATTTACTCTTTACAAGTCTTTTAGTTAATTCTCTCCAATTTTCATCTTCATCAAAAATAGTTTTTAAAATAGGGTGTGCCTTTTTAAACTCCTTATTGTTTAAAAGATTAATAGCGTACCAAAATTTCATTTCTAAATTTTCTGGGAACAACTTTTGTGCTTCTAAGTAGAATGTTTCAGCAGCTTTTGTGTCACCTTTTTCCATTGCCAAATCACCATTATTCATAAAATCATAAGCTTTATGAATTTTAATTAAGCGTTCTAATTCTTGTATTGGGTTTTCGTTATCTTCAACCCTTAAATCCATAATAGTATCTTCCCAGATGTTACCTGTAGAAGTAGGTTTTACAATTAAAATGGCAGCACTTTGACTTCCTCGAATATCTCCTTTTTCATTTTGTGCGGCTTTCATTGCAGCTAAAATACGCTCACTAAGCGAACCCGCAGTATTTTCAAATGCTACAGCCATGGCATCCCAAACTGTATTATTAAGCATCATATTTGCCTGAACAGAAAAGTTATCACCTTGCCTGTGCCCTGCATTTTCAATACAAAGACTTCCCGTATGCGTGGCAACATGCCCTTTTACATCTAGAAAAGCAACCTGTCTAAACATCTCTCCTTCATCTTCGCCTAACAAAGAATCCAAAGCTTTTTGTGGAGGCACTCCTTTTTTCATTAAAGCAAGACCTTTTGGTCCATAACTTGGGTTTATAAAAGATTGGGTTGCAACTACACCTACTCCCGCTTCACCATAAGTTACAATACTACCAACACTAAACCAATGGCTTTGTACGGCAACCCCCATTTCTCCAGTTTCTGCATCGCGAGCAACAATAGAATAGGTATGAGCAAAAGGTTCTGACTTTTTATAATTTTGAGCCATAATGGTTTGTGTTAAAAACAGGATTAAGAATAGATTGTATATTTTTTTCATTTTCAAAAAAATTAAGATTAAAGATAGGTAATTTCTAATAGAGTTTTATTGTATAATAACTATATTTACAGCTTCAAAAAATCAAATAAACTATGTCATTATCAGCATTAAACGCCATATCGCCAATAGATGGTCGTTATAGAAGTAAAGTAAACGAATTAGCGCCATATTTTTCGGAAGAAGCCTTAATAAAATATCGTGTTTTAGTTGAAATTGAATATTTTATCGCACTTTGCGAAATTCCGTTACCTCAATTAGAATCTGTTGATAAAGCTATTTTTGAAGATTTAAGAGGTATTTACAAGAATTTTTCTTCGGAAGATGCGCTTGCTATCAAAAAAATTGAAAGCGTTACCAATCACGATGTAAAAGCGGTTGAGTATTTTATAAAAGATAAGTTTGATGCTTTAAATCTTTCAGCATACAAGGAGTTTATCCACTTTGGGTTAACATCTCAAGATATAAACAATACAGCCATTCCTTTAAGTATTAAGGAAGCAATGAATGATGTTTATGTTCCTGAATATCTTATAGTTTTAGAAAAAATTAAAAAACTATCTAAAGATTGGGCACATATCCCCATGTTAGCGCGTACACATGGGCAACCAGCTTCGCCTACTCGTTTAGGAAAAGAAATTGAAGTTTTTGTTGTGCGTTTGCAAGAGCAATTTAACTTATTGAACGATATACCTAGCTCAGCCAAATTTGGTGGAGCAACTGGTAATTTTAACGCACACCACGTAGCTTACCCTAATATTGATTGGAAAGCTTTTGGAAGCAAGTTTGTTCAAGAAAAATTAGGTTTACAGCACTCTTTCCCTACTACACAAATTGAGCATTACGACCATATGGCGGCTTTATTTGATAATTTAAAGCGTATAAATACCATTATCCTAGATTTAGATCGCGATATTTGGACTTACGTTTCTATGGATTATTTTAAACAAAAAATTAAAGCTGGTGAAGTAGGTAGTTCTGCTATGCCACATAAAGTAAACCCTATAGATTTTGAAAACTCTGAAGGAAATTTAGGAATTGCTAATGCTATTTTCGAGCATCTATCAGCTAAATTACCTGTTTCTAGACTACAACGTGATTTAACAGATAGTACCGTTTTACGTAACGTTGGTGTACCTTTCGGGCACACATTAATCGCTTTTAAATCTACAGTAAAAGGTTTAGACAAATTACTTTTAAACGAAAGTAAGTTTGCACAAGATTTAGAAAATAATTGGGCAGTTGTTGCCGAGGCAATACAAACTATATTACGTCGTGAGGCATATCCAAATCCTTATGAAGCTTTAAAAGGTTTAACACGTACTAATGAGAAAATAAACCAAACCTCTATTTCTAACTTCATTGATACTTTAGAAGTAAGTGATGTTATAAAAGCAGAATTAAAACAAATTACACCAAGTAATTACACAGGAATATAAATATGTTTGATGATAAGACTTCTTTAATACTTTGTGGCGTTCTAGTAGCGATTATTTTTTGCACAGGTGTTTTAAAAATTCTTGATAATTACATTGTTTTAACCGTTATTTCAGTTTTGTTTTTAACCATTGTTTACAATATTATTTATACCAAACAGAATTTAAAATAGTTAAAATACACACATAAAAAAAAGGGACACTTCGGCAAAAGTGTCCCTTTTTACATTAACATTTAACTGTAATCCTTACGAGTTAAATTATTTAAAAAAGTTTTGAATATCTTCAAGTTGGCTTTTATCAAAATCGGCTTGTTTTAATGCGCTAACTAAAGTTCCCATTTTCGACGGATTCATATCGTTACCTAAAACACGTACAATACCAAAACCATATTCCTTAGAGCTTCCGAAAATAACAACCTCATCAGCTTCATCATCAGTTCCTATATATTTTACAGCAATCTTATTTCCTTTATCGCTAAACTCAATAAGCTCGTTGTATTTCTCATCCTTTAGAATCTCTTTAACCGTAGCTATTTCTGCTTTTATAGCCTCTGTATTACTTTCATTAGCCTTATAACCAATAAAGTTTAAGCGGCTTACAGAGTTAAAAGCCTCTGTTTGCTCTTCCGTAAAACTAGACTTATCCATTTTCAACATAGAAATTGGTAAATCTTGCGAAATAAAATTTGGCGCCTCTTGGTGGTCTACAAAATAAGTTTGTAAAGTTGGCCCGCTGCTACAGCTAACTAAAATAGCTGTAGCAAAAAGACCTAATAACAAGTGATTAATAGCTCGTTTCATGATTGATGGTATTAATTTGATTGATGAAATTATTTTTATATTTAAGTAAAACATCTGTTAAACAGTATTAAACTATTACTTTTTATCTAAATGCTTCCCTCCTGGAATATTCATTTTATCAGTAAGTTTAGAAATTTCGTTTAAGTCAATATCACCAGTTAACGATACTACAACGGTTTCAATTTTACGTTCCTGTCCGCCAACTTCAATACCTTCTTCCATAAACTTATCAACGCCGTTTACAAAAATTAAAAGTTCCTTAACGTGGTCGGCATCTTTACCTTCTTTTACGTAAAAATTTACATTAGTACCATCGTCTTTCACTTCCATTAATTCCTCTAAAGCACTAGAGCGTGATTTTACCCATTTAGCAAGATCTGCTGCTATCGCTTTATTATCGGTAATCATGGTTTTAAAACTTGTAATACTTTTTACCATATCCATATAAGCCTTAGCTTCTTCATCTTCCACATTAATTCCCATTTTGGCAATCATTTGAAACATTTTTGGTTTTATCGATACATAAGTCACATCAGAATTGTCACTATATTTCTCAAAAACATCCTTTTGTGCCATTCCTGTTAAGGGTAATAACATCACGGCCATTACGAATACTATTAATCTATTTCTCATTGTATTTGATTTTAATTTATTTGAATTCTTCATTTTTTCTTTATTAGTTTTTAAAAATTATTCCTGTAGCATTATCAATTTCGTTTAGATATCCAAGGGTTGCTTTACCTTTCTCCAATTCGTCTAAATAATTTACTGTAGACACACCTTTATTAAAATTTTGCGAAATCATTTCTAAAGATCGTGTTACTTCTACTAAAGCCAACTCCGGATCTTCATAAGTACCTAAATCATTATCCTCTTTAAGGCTACTTCCAAAATAAAACCCTATCATTAAAACTGCTACTGCTGCAACCGAAAGCCATTTGTAATTAAAATTACGTTTCGTTGCCTTTGCTTCAGTATCAAAAGGGATCTCCTTATTAAATTGCTCCTGCTTGCTTACCAAAAAATAGCCAAACATGGGTTTATACATTTCTAAATGGGGAGCAACATTGTCTCCTACAAAATAGTTTTTTAACAGTTGCTCTTCCTTTAGGCTTGTTTCGCCGTTCTCGTACTTTTCTAGTAAATTTTCTATATTATTTAATACCATAATTATGTGTATTAGTCAGTTTTTCTCTTATTGTTTTTCTTGCTCTCGATAAGTTTACGCGTACTGCTGTATTATTCATATCCAGCATTTTTGCAATCTCATCTAAATCGTACTCTTCTATATCTCGTAGCTGAATTATTGTTTTCTGTAACTCCGGCAAATCCTTAATAATTTTAGATACCCAGTTTACGCTATCATTTAATTCAACTTGCTTTTGTAAAGCCGTTTGTTTATCCTCGTAATTTGTATGAACAATTTTAAGATTCTGCGCCTGCTTCGATTTCAACTTATCGAAACAAAAATTCTTAGTCATCGTCATCGAAAAAGCCTCCACGTTTTTATACTCGGCAATCTTTGTCCTATTGTTCCACAACTTTAGTAAAACCTCTTGGGTCGCATCTTCGGCTTCTTCCGTCGAAACTAGCAAGCGTTTCGCTAACCGAAACACTTTATCCTTAAAAGGCATTACAACATTTAAAAACTCCGTTTGAGTCATTTTGAATTGGTTTTATTAAAACAGCTTGGTTACGGCTATTTAAGTTACGACGACCACATTTCTCATTTGTTACATCGAATAAAAATATTTTTTTAAAATAATTTGGGCGTAACCCTTTTCCGCTAAAGCTACAAATGGTCGGGCTATACGCTCCAAGTCCTCGCAATCCCGATTATCATCGGGCTTACTGTGGGCTATCCGCTGCTATCCCTTACGTAAGGTCTGCCTCCAAAAACAGTCTAAACTAAAAACAATATCGTTAAACGCGGCATAATGTTTGATTTTTAAACCGTAACAATATTTTTTATTACACAATAATGTACCTAAATTTAGAGTTTCAAAATACAAGCTCTACTAATTAATAAGACATGAAAAACATAAAAGCCTTACTACTTCTTACATTAATATCCTTAGCTGCAACAAGTTGCTTTAAAGATGAAGATGATATTATTGTCTCTGAAAACGAAAAAACAGAAGAAATAAACGATTTTGTATGGAAAGCAATGAATTCTTGGTACAACTGGCAAGCAGAAGTTCCAGATCTAGACGACTCTAAAGACGATAATAACGAAAGTTATACAGCTTACTTAAATGAATATTCTACTCCAGAAAATTTATTTAACAGTCTTATATATCAAACCGATGTAATAGATCGTTTTTCATGGTTTATAGAAGATTATATTGAGCAAGAAAAAGCATTTCAAGGTATAACCACATCTTTTGGTTTACGTTTTGAAGGTGTTCGAATAAATACCGATGACGATGTTATTATATATGTACGCCACGTTGCCGACGATTCTCCAGCTAGTGCAGCCAACATTAAACGTGGCGATATTATAAACGCCATTAATGGTACCGTTTTAACAGCGACAAATTACAATTCTGCAATAAGTGGCTTATATCAAGATCAGGTCACCTTATCTTTTGTATCAGAAAGTGACGGAATGCTAACAGCTATAGAAGACAAAACCATTACCGCAACCGTAGTCTCAGAAAACCCAGTGTATTTTACAAAAGTATTTTCTGATATCGACGGAAAAAAAGTAGGCTATTTATTATATAATGGTTTCCGATCTTCATACAACGATGAACTAAACGATGCTTTTGGTTTCTTTAAAAATGAAAATATAAGTGAACTTGTTTTAGATTTAAGGCTTAATGGTGGTGGATCTGTAGAAACATCTGCCTATTTAGCCAGTATGATTTATGCTAATGCAGAAACAGGACGTTTCGCTGAATTAGTTTTCAACAGCAAACAACAGGGCGAAAATGACTATTACAACTTTACAAACACTCTAAATGTGTATAATAGCAATAGTGAAAAAACGGGAACAGAAGCTATTAACCGCCTAAGTACAATAAATCAATTATATGTGTTAACGTCTGGTAACACGGCATCGGCTAGTGAAATGATTATAAACGGATTATCACCATATATTCCTGTAAAACTTATAGGAACTACAACTTATGGAAAAAATGTAGGTTCTATTACATTGTATGATTCTCCAGATTCTGACTTTTTATCTAGAAACTCAGCAAATTCAACGCATTTAAATGCTTTACAGCCTATTGTGTTTAAAATATTCAATAAAAATGGAGAAAGTGATTATGCCGATGGTTTTGAACCAAACGTTACCGAAATAAACGAATACGATTATTGGAACAACACCTTGCCATTTGGTGACGAAAACGAAGCTATTTTAAAAGCAGCTTTAGATAATATTAGAGGTATTTCTGGTAGAAGCACTACTACTAAACAAAGTAACAACTCAACACGTTTAGAAACACCATACACCAATAATAAGTTCGAAAACGAAATGTATATTAATGCCGATTTTTTATCTAACACCAAATAAGTTTTAGATTTAGGTTTTAAAACTTTTGTGCTAGACCCAATTCCAAATATTTTTACACCGATTTTGCAGGAACTATTATAGATTAAAATTTTATAGACAGCTTACCAAAAGGCGTTGCCCCTTGTAGAGAACATAGCGAGTTACAAACGTTTTCTTTCGATGGTTCTATCTTCAAAAAACCTATTTCATTTACCATTAACGAAAAGGGATATCGCGAATATGATGCACAAAAAACCGATGACGATTCTGTTTGTACGGCATTTGGTATTGCGATTTAATACAAAACTCAACAACATAAAAAATGCCACCATAATTGGTGGCATTTCTTCATATAAAAACACATTACGTTTTCTATTTATTTCTTTATTAGTTTCTGAGTAAACAAACCAACTTCAGTTGTTAATTTCACTATATAAACACCAGGTTTTAATCTATCTATTGAAACTGGAGTATCCTTATTACTTACCAACTGCTTTAGAACTAAACTTCCCGTAATCGAATAAATGGCTATAGTTCCTGCTCTTGAAACATACAGTTTAGATACAGCAGGATTAGGATATAATGACAGTGCATTTGCCTTATTTACGGCATCCAAACTTAATCCTGTAGCTTCGTTAATAACACCAACAGCATCTAAATCGAAACCAGAAGAGCCAAATGGTGTTGCGTATGGATCGTTAACAATGTTTCCGTAACTATCATATGTTGCATATGTAGGATCTATTGTGCCAATAACATCAATAATTTTTACGTGCGTAATAGCACTCTTATCTAATAAAATATTATCAGTAATATCATCTAAATCGAAAGGTGTTCCATAACTACCTCTGTACTTACCTGCTAAATTATTAATATAAGTAGCGTCAAGATTACCAAAACTAGCAACTTGAGTTTCTGTTTGAGTCTGGCTATGCGATGGAAACCTAAAAAAGGTTACACCATCGGAACTTACTTCAACAAAACCTAATTCTAAAAAAAGACCATCAAAACTGTTCTCAAAAACTGCAAAATCGAAACCAGCGTTATTAACTATTGGAATACTGAAAGTTAAAATGGCTGTTCCGCCATCACCAAGGCTTACTATTTGATCATTAGATTTATCGATTGCATTTTCTGGAACTCCAAAATTCGCTAAATCCCCTGTTGGATTTGTAATATTTTGAGGGCCTCGAACTACAGTAACTCCAGTGGCCCAAGATTTAAAAACATCAGAATCTCTATGGATAGCTGTTGTGCCATCTGCACTTGCACTTGGCGCGTAAGACTGCCCATAAATAGCGAGATTTACTAGTGAAAAAAGTACTGCAAAAAAGTAATTTTGTTTCATGATTTCTTAAATTGGGTATAAAAAATAGCTAAACAAGGTAACTGTTCTTAATATCTTATCGTTTTTCTCTAAAAATCTACTAATACATTAGAAAGTACCAAAGCCAATATAACTGTTTTATTAGTTAAAATAGATTTTAGAAGCTCCACTACCAACATTAAAAGTATGAATTAAAGCAGAGCTATCTAAATCGTAAATTAACAACTCACTTTGTGCCGTAAAACTTGCGTTCGTTACATAAACCTTATCATCATTAACAGAAAGCCCGTAAAGATAAATATCGGCTATTTCCAAAATAGACGTTGTTGGTAAAGTAGACTCATCATCATCCAACTCGTATATTTTATTATTCATAGCGTAATAAACCTCGTCATCATCATGTGCCATTTGGCTTGGGTGTAAACCTGCTGCAAACTCAAGTGTTTCAATAACAGTATCTGTAGTTGTATTTATTCGTGTAATAGACGCTGCTGTTTCTACATAATTAGCTGCCCAATCTCTGTTATCACCACTACATAAAACAACTAAATTCCCATTAGAATCGAAAGCCATTTCATCTGGAGCATCATTAACTGTAATGGTTTCAATACTGTCGTCCGTAGTATCAATTACCGAAACAATGTTATTAATATTATAACCACCTTTATGCGATATATATAAATTATCACCTTTAGCTAATATTTGTTCTGGACCTTCAGCTATAGCTATAGTGCCCGTTACTGTGTTCGTATTTAAATCTATTTCTGCAATAAAATCATCTGTAGTATCAGTTCCATCTCCCCAGTTTGTTACATACCCTTTACCGTTTAAAAAAGTAATGTATCTTGGAGTTAATAATCCTGTTGAAATTTCAGCTTGTTTTATAAACGTATATCTATTTACTACGATAATAGTGTTAGCGGTATCAGAAATTATGTAAGCTAAATCGCCATTAAAACCAATAGATTGTAAATACACACCTAAAATCTCTGTATTTACATTGTAATAAATTTCATTTTCTACTGCCATGTAATCATCTGAAATATAAGATACAGATGCTGACTGACCACCTTCCGCACTAACTAAAATACCATTATCATAATCGCCTAGTGGTAATTGAGTGTCATCATCATCATTATTAGAACACGAAAAAACTAAAAGTGATACTGATAAAACTGATAAAATAATTTTCTTCATTTTTGATTTATTAGAATTTATAGTTGATTTGAATATTAAAATTTCTATTCGGCATAGGCCTAAAAGCTACGTTTTCGTAAACTTCATTAAATATATTTTGCAGAGTAATCCCTGTTTCTAGTTCGTTTTTTGTGTTCTTAAAAAAAGTATAATTACACCCCATATTCCCCACATCATAACCGTTTAAAGAAGTAAAACGTCCTTCTAGATTATCTGCTGTAGTAAAAACATCTCCATTAAACATGTGCTGATAAAACACTGTAACAGCCTTATAATTGTAGGCCAAGGCTAAATTTCCTTTATGAAACGGCACATAAATAAGTTGTTTATTGGTTTCTAAATCTTCAGAAACGGTGTAAGAGTAATGTCCGGAGACATTAAATTGATGCTCGTTAATATTGTAATGCGATTTAACTTCTAACTCCACCCCATAATTGGATACCTCGCCAATATTTATTGGAGACCACACATTCGAAGTATCAGGCTGCCATTGTATCATATCTTTTGTATTAATATAATAACCATTAAGTTTTACATTAAAATTAGGGTAATTAAAGTTTTGCCCTAAATCTATTTGGTAAGACGATTCTGGAACCAAATCTAAATTACCACCTGGTTGCCAATACAAATCGTTAAAAGTAGGAATACGGTAGTTTTTAGAACCGTTTATTTGAATCTGATAATGTTCAAATAAATCAAAACCCGCATCAACTGAAAATACAAAGGGTCTCTCACCTCCTGTTGTAAAATCTTGTCTTAGGTTAATGCCATAACTTAATAAGTTATTAGGTTTGTGATTAAGTAACGCTGTTGCAGAAAATGCGTTTCTTACCGGCTCCTCAAAACTATCTCCGTTTCCTATTGAATTTGAATATTCTAAAATGGTTTTAAATTGAAGTTTCTCATTAAAACGCACATTAAAATTATGATTAATTAATAACGTATTTACTTTTCCTAAACTGTAATTATCTTTGTCTTTATTTTCAAAATATTTAAACATTTCGTGCAAATGAACCACTTTAACTTTTGAACTAAATTCCCCGGAAATTCGTGACCATTCTAGCATGGTTCTAAAATTTTCGTCCTCGTATTTACTTCTAGAGGGTCCTATTAAAGTGCCCGAAAAATTACGCTCGCCAATATAACTTTGATGGTATAATTTTAAAATATCCTTATCGGAAATAAAAACACCCAAATTCACGTTCATGTTTAAATTATTGAACTCGCCATTCTCGTTAACCTCATCCGTTCCAAGATATTTATAATCGTTATCGGAATCCACATAAGTTACTCCAACATTAGCTGTCCATAGCTCACTTCCGAAAGAAGAATTAAAACCTAAATTTTTAGAATTAAAGCTTCCGTAGCCTGTTTTAATAGTAGTATTAAAATGATCACTAAAATTTAAATCATTATTTAGATGAATACTACCTCCAATAGAACCGCTGCCATACTGCACACTACCACCACCACTTCTAATATCTATAGAACTATAGTTTGAAGTATTTACGGTATTAAAGTCCGTTTGGCCGTTTAGTTGTGAATTAATATTAATACCATTCCAAATAACGGCTGTTTGCGATGCTGTTGTCCCTCTAAATGAAGGCGACGACACCATACCTGCACCATTTTCTTTAAAATAAATATTAGAATTAAACGCGAGTAAATTTGTTAATGACATCGCATTTTTGCTTAAAACAGAATCTGTAAGTTTTTCTATTTTTATGCCTGAAGCATAGTTCTTTAACTTGCTATCACTTAAAATTACAGCATCTAATTTTTGGACAGTATTAATCTGTGCTTGCATACTGATACAAACGCCAAAACTTAAAAAATAATAAAGTAAAAACCTGTTTCATAAATCTTTGAAACTCTTTACCCGAGAGTTATTTTTAGATGATGAAAATGGCAGGTCTCCTGACTTGTTTTATGTTATCTTACCTTCCCAGTTTTACCACCAGTGGTTTTTTTGAGTTAATAACACCTTAATAAATAAGTAAGTACCGAAATATTTCGATAAAAACGTACAGTTGCGGGAACAGTCCTAGATTTTAACTAGATTCCCTTTTAATTGATATATCTGTAATCCTTAACTTGTTTTAGGATACAAATAATGGTCAAACCAAATTCTTTACAAAAATAGATTCTTTTTTAAATGCAAACTAATCAAATTCATTTTTTCTTATTCAATTTATAAACAAGATATATAAAACCAATTAAAAAATGTAATATTATAATACCTCCTACTATATATAGTGTTAAATTTGAACCGTTTCTCATAATAGAAATTTTGTATAAATTTAAAAAACTTAATCTATCTAAATGTCACTATTGTTACAAAAAAAGTATTTATCCTTCTCTCTGTTTTTTATTTTAATAAGCTTTATTTCTTGTAAAAAAGAAAAAGAAACAACGAATAATATTACTACAGGAAAAGAAATAAAGCTAAAATACGCCAAAGGTTTTTCAATAAAAGATTTAGGCATGTACAAAACTTTAGAAATTAAAACACCATGGCCAAATGCTGAAAGTAGTTTTAGATACGTTTTAGCTAATTATGGAGATAATAAACAAGCAGATAACACTATTTCTTTACCAATAAAAAAAATTGTAGTAACATCTACTACACACCTTCCGGCTTTAGAGCTTTTAGGAGTAGAACAAACTTTAGTTGGTTTCCCTGGTACAAAGTATATTTCTTCAAAAAAAATAAGATCTAGAGTTGATAATGGAGACATTAGAGAACTTGGTAAAAATGAAGGTATAAACACCGAAGTCCTTTTAGAATTGGATCCAGATTTAGTTGTTGGTTTTGGAATTGACGGTAACAACAAATCTTTAGACCTTATTGAAAAAGCAGGAATCCCTGTAATTTACAATGGAGATTGGGTAGAGACTTCTCCGCTTGCAAAAGCTGAATGGATTAAATTTTTTGGCGTACTATATAACAAAGAAAAAGAAGCCGATTCTATCTTTAACACCATTGAAAAAGAATACTTAAATGCTAAAAAAATAGCGAAAAACGTAAAGAACAAACCAACTGTCCTAAGTGGAGCTATGCATAATGATATTTGGTACTTACCCAATGGAACAAGTACCGAAGCGCAATTATTAAGAGACGCCAACACAAGTTACTTATGGAACGACTCTAAAGGCACAGGAAGTTTACAACTTAATTTTGAATCGGTTTTTATGAAGGCTCAAAATGCCGACATTTGGTTAAGTCCATCTAATTACTCAAGTTTAGAAAAACTAAAAAATGCGAGTGCACATAATGCAGAATTTAAAGCCTTTAAAGATAAAAACATCTATTCTTTTAATAATACAACAGGAGATACTGGCGGTGTTTTATATTTTGAATTAGGCATGAGTCGCCCAGATTTAGTACTCAAAGATTTAATAAAAATTTGCCATCCCGAATTACTGCCAGATTATAATCTTTACTTTTTTGAACGTTTAGAATAAAAACAAAATCTATTAGTTTTAAAAACAAAAAATGAGCAAAACTTACAAATATTCTTTTCTAGCCTTAACACTTACTTTAGTGTTCTGTTTTTTCATGAATATTAGTTTGGGGTCTGTTTCTATTCCATTTAAAGCCATTTTTAATAGTTTAATAAACAGCAACGTAGAACACGAAAGTTGGCAACATATTATTATAAATTACCGCTTACCAAAAGCTATAACCGCCATAATTGTAGGCTCGGGTTTAGGTATTTCAGGCTTATTAATGCAAACATTATTTAGAAACCCATTAGCTGGTCCTTTTGTGCTCGGTATAAGTTCTGGTGCTAGTTTGGGCGTTGCAATCGTTATTTTAGGCTCGGGCTTGTTTGGAGGTGTTTTCGCGTCCCTTTTTGTTTCAAAATGGGGTATTGTAATTGCCGCAAGTTTAGGTAGTTTTTTGGTGTTACTAGCCGTTTTAATGGTTTCCATTAGAGTTCGAGACACCATGGCTATACTTATTATTGGCCTTATGTTTGCGAGTATTACAGCGGCAATTGTTAGTGTACTGTCTTATTTTGGATCGGCAGAACAATTACAACAATATGTATTTTGGGGCTTTGGTAGTTTAGGAAATTTATCATGGAACGATCTCGGTATCCTTTTATTAATTTATACCATAGGGATTCTGGCAAGTATGTTTTCCATTAAATCACTAAACACCTTACTTTTAGGTGAAAATTATGCCAAAAGTTTGGGCTTAGATATTAAGAAAAGCCGATTAATAATCATTATTGCCACGAGTTTACTTGCTGGAACCATTACCGCTTTTACAGGGCCAATTGCTTTTATTGGGTTGGCTATTCCGCATTTAACACGTCAGATTTTCAACACCTCAAATCATAAAATATTATTACCAGCCGTATTTCTACTTGGCGGTATTGTTATGCTCATTTGCGACAGTATTGCTCAGCTACCAAATAGCGATTACACTTTACCTATTAATGCCATTACGGCTTTAATTGGTGCTCCTGTAGTTATTTGGCTATTGGTTAGAAAACGTGGAATGGTATTTTAATAAATAAAAAGGATAGAAAATAGCATGAACAACAAGACCACACATATCATTTTAAAAACCGAAGATTTATCTATTGGTTATGCTTCCAAAAAGGCTAAAACGGTTGTGGCTTCTCAAATTAATATTGAATTAAAAAAAGGAGAATTAATTGGGCTTGTAGGTGCCAATGGTATCGGGAAATCGACACTTTTACGAACATTAACAAACGTTCAAAAATCACTATCTGGCACTGTTTTTATTAATGAAAAATCAATTTTAAATTATAACCCTTTAGATTTAGCAAAAGTATTAAGCTTGGTTTTAACCGAAAAAATAGCTTCCAGAAATTTATCGGTTTTTGAACTTATTGCTTTAGGCAGACAGCCATATACCAATTGGGTTGGTAATTTATCGAAACACGATACAACCATTGTAAAAAATGCTATTCTTCAAACTAATATAGAAGATTTACAACATAAAAAATGCTTCGAATTAAGCGATGGTCAACTACAAAAAGTTATGATTGCTCGCGCCTTGGCTCAAGATACCGATTTAATTATTCTAGATGAACCAACGTCTCATCTAGATATGTATCACAAGGCCTATATTCTGAAATTACTCCAAAAATTAGCTAAAGAAACAGGTAAGACTATTCTATTTTCTTCACATGAAATAGATTTAGCCATCCAACTTTGCGATACTTTAATTGTAATGAATGCCGGAACCGTAGTTTCCGATCAACCGTGTAAACTTATACAGCAAGGTGTTTTTGAATCACTTTTTCCAAAAGATTTAATAAGGTTTGATAAGGAAACTGGAAGTTTTAGGGTGGAGAAGTAAATATGTTTTAGTTGAAATATTTGTTTTCACTAAATAAAAATTCAAAATTAAGTTTAGAGGACATTCTTTTTTATTTTCAATCTTCAAACTAAAAAAATTATCTTTGAATATATACCTTTTTCACAATGAACGAAAACATAATTCTCATACTCGCCATCCTAATTTCTGCTACCATTGGTGGTTATTTAGGCATGCTTTTCACTAAACTTAAAAGTAAAAGCGAAAACAGTACACTCGAAGAACGCAATAGTAATTTGCAACAACAATTCGACGATTTTAAGCAATACACACAAAGCGAAAGCGAGAAACAAAACAACATTAACACGACTCAAGTATCGGAATTAAAAGAAACCATTTCAAAAATTGAAAACGACCGCGAAAATATCCGTCGTGAAAAAGATTTTTTAAATGCTGAATTAGCTCGTAGAAACACAGAATTCGAAAACCTGCAAGCTTTAAACCTAAAACGCGATGCCGAACTGGAAGAACGCCAAGAGCAACTACGCAAAGATTTTGAGCTTCTTGCAACGAAAATCCTAGATGAAAAATCGGAGAAATTCACCCTTCAGAATAAAGAAAACATCACTAATATCTTAAATCCGCTTCAAGAAAAAATTAAAGTTTTTGAGCAAAAAGTCGATTTAACCCAAAAGGAAAGTATTAGTATGCATTCTGCTTTAAAAGAGCAATTGTTAGGCTTAAAAGATTTGAACCAACAAATGACCAAAGAAACAACTAACCTAACGCGTGCGCTAAAAGGAGATAGCAAAATGCAAGGAAATTGGGGTGAATTGGTTTTGGAGCGCGTTCTGGAAAAATCGGGATTAGAGAAAGATCGCGAATATTTTGTACAGCAAAGTTTTACTCTAGAAGATGGCTCTCGCGTGTTACCCGATGTGGTTTTGAACTTGCCCGACGGCAAAAAGATGATTATTGACAGTAAAGTATCCTTAACCGATTACGAACGTTTTGTTAATGCTGAACTTGAAGACCAACCGCAGTTTTTAAAAGCGCACATTAACTCGATTAAACGCCATATAGATCAACTTTCTGATAAAAATTATCAAGATTTGTATGATATAGAATCTCCCGATTTTGTATTGCTTTTTATCCCAATAGAACCTGCTTTTGCCGTTGTTGTAAATGAAGATAACTCTATTTACAACAAGGCTTTCGAGAAAAACATTGTTATTGTTACGCCTTCCACCCTATTGGCAACGCTTCGAACTATTGATAGTATGTGGAACAATGAAAAACAACAACAAAATGCTATCGAAATTGCACGACAAGCTGGAGCTCTTTATGATAAATTTGAAGGTTTGATAAAGGATTTAACCAACGTTGGAAAGAAAATTGATGCTGCAAAAACCGACTATTCATCTGCGATGAATAAACTTGTTGACGGCCGAGGAAACATAATTACTAGCGTAGAAAAACTTAAAAAAATGGGAGCAAAAGCGAAAAAGGCTTTACCTGAAGCTATTATTAAACGCGCTCAAGAAGATGAATTACTTTAATACTATTCTATATCTTTATTTTAAGTGTAATTAAAACCTGAAATTTTAGCATTATAAAAATCAATACATTGCGAAAACAATTTTTTAAAAGTCTCTTTCCTTAAAACTTCCTAAAAATTAAATACATTTAGGAAATACATTTTATATATTCATATTTTAGAATATATTTAAATGCTACTAATTATAATTTAAGGCCATACATTTTATGTTTAAACATCCAAAAGACTCGCAAATATCAATATCTCACCTTATGTTACCATCGAATTCCAATTTTAGTGGAAAAATTCATGGTGGTTATATTCTTAATTTAATGGATCAAATTGCATTTGCATGCGCATCAAAACATTCACGTAATTATTGCGTTACAGCCTCTGTTAATAAAGTAGATTTTTTAAACCCTATTGATGTTGGAGAACTTGTTACTCTTAAAGCTTCTATAAACTATACAGGAAGAACGTCTATGGTTGTTGGTGTTCGTGTAGAATCGGAAAATATTCAATCTGGATTAACAAAACATTGCAATTCAAGCTATTTTACAATGGTTGCAAAAGATGAAAAAGGAAATAACGCTGCGGTTCCAGGAATTATTTTAGATGATGAGCAAAGTGTGCGTCGTTTTGCTAGAAGTATGAAAAGACAAGAACAATCGCGTTCTAGAAGTAATAATTTTAAATCATCGGAATTTATAATTGCAGACCATTTAGAATTTGTAAAAACTCAAAATGCAAAGATTACGTTTTAAATCTGATCGGATTCCTGATATATTTCTCAGAATTTATTCAAAAAAAAAGTTCAATTAACTAAGTTTAGTTAATTGAACTTTTAAATAAATAGCAGGTAATATTATAATCTGCTTAATAATTCAGCTTTCTTCTTTTCAAACTCATCTACTGAAAGAATATCCTTGTTTTTTAAATTAGCTAACTTTTCTATTTTCATAAAAATATCTTCCTCCAAAGCACTATTGTTATTATTAGTGTTCGAATTATTGTTATTGTCATTAGTGTTTACAGGAGCCTGTTCCATAATTATTGGTTCTGGCTGATTCTGCATTGCATTATTATTATTATTATTATTATTAACTTGTTCTGGCTGTTGTGGTTTAGGTTTATTTTCTCCACCCGAAACAATAGGCAAAGTATTTAAATCTACCGTACCATATTGGCTTGTAAATGTAACTGAATAATTCCCACCTTGTTGTTGCCCTACACCACCTATATGGTTATCAAGCGTATCAAATACGGTTACTTTTCCATTCTGTTGAATCGCTAAACGCCCAATGTTAGAAAAAATAGCATAACTCGTTCCGTTTTGACTACCTGTAGAATTAGGAAAACCTAAATCTCCCCACCAGTTCCCAGATCCTGATTGAAATCCGTTTTGGTTTTGTGTTTTCGGTAAAGGTTTATATTGTATTCCTCCTTGATTTATTAAGTTTGATAACTCGTTGCACAACCCATCTACAGTAGATTTAAGTTGGTTGTTAAACATATCGCCAACCATAGTCATGCCACCTTGCATCCACTGACCTCCGCCACCAAGCTCGGAAATATTAAATTGGGCCATTGTACCATTACTTCTCATAAGTGCTTGCGTTAAATCTGTAACAGCATTAACACTTACACCATAACGGTTTGCTACATTCGTCATATTCTGAAAACTAGCATCTGTAAATATTGCATTCATAATTATATCTTTCTTTTTTTAGTTAAAAATGTTAACCTAACAATTTTGCCGCAAAGGTAGACTATAGAAATATGAATAACCATCTTTTACACAGAAGTTTAGCATATATTTCACATTATTTTTGAATGAATATTCTTTCCGAAGAATTACTTATTACTTTCTCATGAAGCCGCCGTTAAAAAAAGGTTAATTAAGCCAAATTATTTGGTCATTATTTACTTTACTTTCAACCACCAATAAACTGTTTTTAAATAAGTTAACCTTCATTTTTTCAATAGAAAATTATTAACTTTGATTAATATCTTAGATTAAAGAATTAAGCCGATTTCCTGTTTATATCGCTCCATGTAACGATAAGAAAACTCTTCTCGAAATCAATTAATTTTAATAAAACAATAAATTTAAATATAACACATTTAGGTTATGAAAATTCAAAAAGTTGAAGCAATCGAAATACTCGATTCAAGAGGAAACCCCACAGTAGAAGTAAACTTAAGATTAGAAGATGGAACAATCGCGAGAGCCATGGTGCCGAGCGGAGCATCGACAGGAGAACGAGAAGCTACAGAGTTAAGGGATGGTGATAAAAATCGATATGGAGGTAAAGGCGTATTAAAAGCGGTTAATAACGTAAACACCGTAATAGCCAAAGCTATTGAAAACAAACATTTTATAAACCAACGTGAATTAGATTATTTTTTAATAGACCTAGATGGCACAAAGAATAAATCGAAATTAGGTGCCAATGCCATACTTGGTGTTTCTATGGCTTTTGCACGTGCCAAGGCATTAAGTTCACGCATGCCACTATACCAATATTTAGGAGGTAGCAATGCTCACGTTATGCCTGTGCCTTGTATGAATGTTATTAACGGTGGAAGACATGCTGACAATACGATAGATTTTCAAGAATTTATGATTGCGCCTCACAATGCGCCATCCTTTAAAGAATCTATAAGAATGGGTGAAGAAGTTTTTCATTCGTTAAAAACAGTATTAAAATCTAAAGGCTTTAGTACTGGTGTTGGAGATGAAGGTGGTTTTGCTCCCGATTTAAAATCGAACGAACAGGCTGTTGAAATGATTTTAGAAGGTATTACCAAAGCAGGTTACACACCAGGAAAAGATGTTGGCATTTGTGTAGACCCTGCAACAAGTGAAATGTGGGAAGATGGCAAGTATAAATTTTTTAAAAGTTCTCAAAAACTAGTTTCAAGTGACGACATGATTAAGCTATGGGAAAGCTGGGTAAACCAATACCCTATTGTTCTATTAGAAGATGGTTTATCTGAAAATGATTGGGAAGGCTGGAAAAACATGACAGATACTATTGGTAAAAAAATTGAAGTTGTAGGTGACGATTTGTTCTGCACAAATAAATCTATTCTAGCAGAAGGTATTAGTAAAGGTGTTGCAAATTCAATTTTAATTAAACTTAACCAAATAGGAACTGTAACAGAAACACTAGAAACCATAGAACTTGCCAATAAAAACTCTTATAATTGTTTTGTTTCTCACAGAAGTGGTGAAACTGTAGATAGTTTTATTGCAGATTTAACGGTTGGTATTAATGCTGGACATTTAAAAACTGGTAGTGGTTGCCGTGGTGAACGTATAGAAAAATTCAATCAACTTATGCGAATTGAAAATGAATTAGGAAGTGCTTCAAATTTTGCAGGAATTAAAGCTTTTAAAAACGCTGGATTACTACAATAGAGATAAATAAAATAACAACACAGAATTAAAAAAAGCCCTTAATAAGGGCTTTTTTTAATGATTTATATTTTCTTTTGAAAAAGATAAATCATACTTTTTAAATATTAAAAGAATAAAATTTATCTATAAAAAAAAAGCTACTTCCCCCTTAACATAAAATAAAAGTCAAAGGGAAGCAGCTTTCGCTATATAAATATATTATTTAAAATAAGCTAATTGCTAACTGCACTCTAGCTATTCTTAATGAAGGATTCCACATGGTTGTTGCAGACACAGGGAAACTTAAATCTGAAAACTTAAGTATTTTAGTTGCTGTTAAACCAACATTAACCAAATCGAAGTTTTGATCGCCATCACCATATAAATGAGTATCACCATCAAAAGAGAAACCTGCTCCTACAAAACCTTTTAAATTAACTTTAGTATCGCGAATTATAGGGTAAGATGCTTCTACGTAAGTAGAATAACGTTGATCTCTATCTCCATCGCTATTAAGTTGAGAATCTCCACTACCGTATAATAATACATCAGCTTCTAAACGTAATGGGAAGTTATCATCAAATTGATAAGACGTTCTTAAATCAATTAAATGCGTTGTTGTGTTTTTATCATAATTCCACACATCTGGAACTGCTACACTACGTGTGTTAAATAAATCCCATATACCTATAGATAAACCGTTTTTAGCATATTGAGCATAGTAATTTATTTCTTTATAAGATGTTCCGTCACTTTCATTTGAAAAAGCCATCCCTCCCCAAAAACCAGTAGTAAAACTACCTGATTTATTTAATTTTAATTTTGAAAAAACAGCTACCATCGGCTTATCTGTAATAACCAAACCCCTCCATAGATGGTTAGTTTTTACATCTACATTAAAATCGATAGGACTATCTTTTAATTCAGTTTCTTGGGAAAACCCCATTTGCACTGCTATAAGTGCTACAAATACTATTAATATATTTTTCATTTTATTTTGATATAATTTGATATAATAAGATTACCCTACATTAAATACATATATAAATAAGCTGCGATTACACAACCAATAATAGGACCTACTATAGGAACCCAAGCATAACCCCAATCACTTTTACCTTTTATAGGTAAAATAGAGTGCATAATTCTCGGACCTAAATCTCTAGCCGGATTAATGGCATATCCTGTAGTACCACCTAAAGACAAACCAATTACCCAAACAAGGAAAGCTACAGGTATTGCTCCAATAGATCCCAAACCAATAAGAGCTTCAGGA
This sequence comes from Algibacter sp. L1A34, assembly GCF_009796805.1. NCBI lineage: Bacteria > Pseudomonadati > Bacteroidota > Flavobacteriia > Flavobacteriales > Flavobacteriaceae > Algibacter > Algibacter sp. L1A34. Next base: position 156,764 of record NZ_CP047029.1, read on the forward strand.
TTTCCTTCTATCCCCAAATCAAGACTTGGACCTGCTATATAGAATATAACAAAGATCAAAACAAAAGTTCCTATAATCTCACTCATTAAATTTGAAAAGGTATTTTTAATTGCTGGCCCTGTACTAAAACAAGCTAATTTACCCGCATCATCATCAGTTATTTTAAAGTGATCTTTATAAAATAACCACACTAAAAATGCGCCTATCATGGCTCCTATCATTTCCCCTGCAAGATATTCTGGAACTAAAGCCCAAGAAACTTTACCTGCCACGGCCAAACCAATAGTTACCGCTGGATTTAAATGCGCACCACTATAAGGCCCTGCTACTATAACACCTACAAACACAGCCAACGCCCATGCTGTAGTAATTTCGATCCATCCTGCACCACCAGCCTTTGTATCTTTTAAGACTACATTAGCTACAACACCATTACCTAATAGAATCATTAGCATGGTTCCTAATATTTCTGCTACTAAAATTGACATAATTTTCTATTTTTATGATTATTGATAAGTATTTATTCTTCGATCCAATGTTGAGCGCACTTAACAGCTTTATGCCAGTAATGCAACATATCTTCAACTTTGTCTTTAGCAGCTTTTGGAAAGAACTCCTTATCAATACTCCATTGCGATTGAATATCATCTACACTATCCCAATAACCAACAGCTAAACCTGCCAAATAAGCCGCTCCCATTGCAGTGGTCTCTAAGGTTTTAGGTCTTATAATTTTAAATCCAAATAAATCAGATTGTATCTGCATTAATAAATCACTTGCTGCAGCACCACCATCTACTCTTAATTCTATACTTTCTTCTCCTGCATCGGCTTCCATGGCTTTCACAATATCGTATACTTGAAAAGCAATCCCCTCTAAGGTAGCGCGTGCAATATGTGCATCTGTAGTACCTCTAGTAATACCCAGCATAGCTCCACGAGCATATTGATCCCAATAAGGTGCTCCTAAACCTGTTAATGCTGGTACAAAATATACACCACCGTTATCTTTAACTGTTTCTGCTAAATAATTAATTCCTGGTGCTGTTTTCACCATTTTTGCTCCATCACGTAACCATTGTATAGCGGCTCCACCAACAAATACACTTCCTTCTAGAGCGTAGGTTGTTTTTCCATTAATTTTCCAAGCAACTGTTGTCAGTAAATTATTTTTTGAATACACCGCTTTATCTCCCGTATTCATTAATAAGAAACATCCTGTGCCGTAAGTATTTTTAACCATTCCAGGTTTTGTACACATTTGGCCAAATAAAGCCGCTTGTTGATCTCCTGCAATACCCGCAATAGGAATTTTAGATGAAAATAAAGTAGTCGCTGTACTTCCGTAAATTTCACTACTTTCCTTAACTTCTGGCAACATAGCTTTAGGAATATTGAACAAAGCCATCAACTCTTCATCCCAAGCCATGGTATGAATATTGAATAACATCGTTCTACTTGCATTAGAAACATCTGTAATAAACATTTTACCCCGAGTAAGCTTCCAAACAACCCAAGTATCTACCGTACCAAAACATAGTTTTCCTGCTTCGGCTTTTTCTCTAGCACCTTCTACATTATCAAGAATCCATTTTAATTTAGTTGCAGAAAAATAAGCATCGATTACTAAGCCCGTTTTCTTTTTAATCATATCCACATGACCAGCATCCTTAAGACTATCGCAATATTTAGCCGTTCTTCTATCTTGCCAGACTATTGCGTTGTAAATTGGTTCACTGGTTTCACGATCCCAAACAATAACGGTTTCCCTTTGATTAGTAATCCCTATGGCTGCAATATCATCTCCAGAAACACCTTCTTGAGCAACAACCTCGGCTGCTACAGATATTTGTGAAGACCAAATGTCATTCGGGTTATGCTCTACCCATCCTGGCTTAGGAAAAATTTGTTCAAACGCTTTCTGAGAAACTCTTACAATTTCTCCATCGTGATTAAATAAAATTGCTCGGGATGATGTTGTCCCTTGGTCGAATGCTAAAATTAATTTACTTTTCATGTCTAATTTAATTTAGTGGTTTTTAGTTGTTTATAAAATATAATTTGATGTCACTTTTTCATAATCTGAAACTTGTTTTGCTTGCCAAGCTTCATCTTTACCTAATTCCTTAGCCATTATTTCTGCTACTTTTGGAGCCATTTCAACACTTTCTTTTGCGTTTAATAACTGACAACGAACTCTACGAGCAAGAAAATCTTCAACATTAAGAGCCATTTCATATCTTACAGCCCAAACTACTTGCGCTTGTATAACCCCCATAGATGTACTTAACGATTCATTCCATCCATTTTCCTTAGATAATTGCATTACTTTTTCTTCATCACTACCATAAAAATATAATGGATCATCATGATTTACATTTTCTTTATAACCGTGTATTTTAAGATGTCTTGTTTTTGTTGGAATATGTTTCCATTCGTGATTTTTCTCGGCTTTATCAACCAAATCTTGCCCCATTCTTCTAAAAGTGGTCCATTTACCACCTACAATAGTTAATAGTCCTGAATCTGATGTATAAATTTTATGGCTTCGAGAGATCTCTTTCGTTTTGCTTCCTTCTTTTTTTGGAGCAGCCAAAGGACGTAAACCAGCAAACACACTTAACACATCGCTTCTTTTAGGAGCTTTTGTTAAATATCTACCAGCAGTAGCTAGAATAAAACCTATTTCTTCTTCTAGAGCAACTGGTTCTAAAGATTCTGTTTTAAGAGGTGTATCTGTTGTTCCAACAATAACACGGTTATGCCATGGTACTAAAAACAATACACGACCATCATCTGTTTTAGGTATAGTAATAGCGTCATCACCAGGTAAAAAAGATTTATCTAACATTAAGTGAACACCTTGGCTAGGTGCAATAGTTTTTTCGGCCCCTGGAGAATCCATTTGCAATACATCATCTGCAAATACACCTGTAGCGTTCACAATTTGCTTTCCTTTTATTTCGAATGATGCACCATCCATTTCATCGTGCACTTTAACTCCTGTAATCTTTCCATTTGCATCTTTAAGCAAACCATCTACAGAACAATAATTTACAACTCGAGCACCTAATCCAACAGCTGTTTGTAACGTATTTATAGCCATACGAGAATCATCAAACTGGCCATCATAATAAACAACACCTGCTGAAATTTTATCTGGGTTTATAAGAGAAATACGTTTTAACGTCTCTTTTTTCGAGATACGTTTAGATCTTCCAAGACTCAGTCCTCCTGCTAACAAATCGTAAAAAGTTAAACCAACAGTATACAATATTTCATCATACAGACCATGAGTAGGTATTATAAACGACTGACTTTTAGTTATATGAGGAGCGTTTTTAAGCATCAACCCTCTTTCAACAACAGCCTCTCTTACTAAACCTATATCACCTTGTGCTAAATATCTAACACCACCATGCACTAACTTTGTAGCTTTACTTGATGTAGATTTAGTAAAATCAGATTTCTCAAGCAAAGCAACAGAATAACCTCTTGCAGATGCCTCGAGAGCTATACCAATACCGGTTGCTCCACCTCCTATAATTACGAAATCATAAGTTTTAGAATCACTTCTCAACTTACTCATTATTTCTTTTCTGTCCATGACCTTTTATTTTAGTTTTTAGTATTATTTTTTTATTTCGATATAAAACTACAACAAAACGAAACAAAACAAAAGCTATTTTTTATTTTTTTTGATTATTTTTTCAGTTATATGATATATATCATAAAAAAAGCAGTCAAGAAACTCGAAAAAAGCAAATTTTACCGTGTATTCTGATTATTCAGCATTTATTTAATTTCTTTTTATTAAAAAAAACAGAAAATAAGGTTTCGTTTTATTCCAAATATTCCATAAAAGTGCCATTTCAGCTTCATTTTAATTACGATATCATGTACCTTTGTACAAAACGAAACAAGATGCCACTAAATATAATTGATCGCCACAAACAGATTTTAAAGAAACTGGAAGAGAATGGCTTTGTAAATGTCAATGAGCTAAGTATTGAGTTTAATGTTTCATTAGTAACTATCCGTAAAGACTTAAAACTACTCGAAGAAAGAAAACTACTATTTAGATCGCATGGAAAAGCTATTCCGGCAAATCCTTACATCACCGAACATCCCGTAAATTTTAAGAAAAAGCTAAACGCCAAAGAAAAAAAGAAAATTGCAACAGCCGCGGCATCAACACTAGAACCTTTTGACACTATTATTATAGCCTCCGGAACCTCTGTAATTGAATTAGCTAGACAAATTAAGCCTATAGAAGGATTAACAGTACTAACCGCTTCTTTAAATGCAGCTATTATATTAGCAGAGCATAAACAAATAGACATCATGCAATTAGGAGGTATGCTTAGATCAAGCTCTTCTTCTGTTGTTGGTTCTATTGCTGAAAAAATGTTGGCAGAATTTACATTTACAAAATTGTTTTTAGGCGTCGATGGCATTGACCTGGAATATGGGCTTACAACCACAAATTCGATGGAAGCTTCTTTAAATAAAGAAATGATTAAAGCAGCACAAAAAATAATTGTATTGGCAGATTCTTCTAAATTTAGCAAAAAGGGATTTGGAAGAATTTGCGGACTTGATGAAATCGATCAAATAATAACCGATTCTGGCATTGACAATAAAACCAAAAACAGACTAATTGAATTAGGCATTGAGCTTACTATTGTATAAACAAATAATCCCAAAAAAACTCTAAGCGCCAAAATTAAAAAGTACTTGATTTTTGGTGAAAAACAGATAAATCCATTTAACACAAAACAGTTCACCGCTTTAAATCAAATTTAAGATAAAAGACAGCTATTATGAATTTGAAAAAAAAAAGAAAGTCTCGTGTTTTATTGAGACAACATGACACAAGCAGATGTTACAATAATAGCACTATTGAATTCTTACAACCAAACCGGAATCAATTCTAAGAAACACCATAAACTAACACCTAATTAGCCCAATGCCCTTTTAGAAAGATTCCAATAGCACGATAATGATAAATTAAGACGAATTAATATATTTAATATTATGTGGATCCTTAATTACATAGAATACAAGTTTGGAGTCTATTTTTCTAAGTTTGAAAAGCAAAACGAAAAACTTAGTCCTGCTGAATTCTCTAAACGTAATTATCCTTTTAGCGATATAGCTCAATTTTTAATAATTTTATGTACTTTCAATTTAATACCAACAGAATTTTCGGGTAGGTTTAATGCTCATGAATTTTAATGGCTATCTAGTTTTAAACACAACACCTTTAACTTACTAGAAGAAACTGAGTCTTATTTAAAAAGGACTCAATTTAGAGAAATACCTAATGTGTAATACTTTTCATAATTACTCGCTAGTTGTAAAATAATTTAAAAATTCAGGAAACTAATTAACACCCTACACAAAAATATACTATGAGTAAATTACTCAACTTGGCAATAATTATTTTACTACTTTTAAACAATCAACCTGTCTCATCTCAGGAATGGATAAACCTAAAAGCTTATAAAAAAACTACTGGACAGCATGTTCTTCCGGATGGTTCGTGGTTAAAAAAAGACAGAACGAGAAACACAACTTCTTGGCAGCAAGCCAACAAATACAACCTATCCATAGATAACGGAAACCTGAAATATAAAACCATTTCTCAAATACGAGATTTCTATCTGTGGTTTGATGATGAACGAACAAAAAAAGGACATGAAATAAACGAAATTGGTGTGGCAGCCTTAGTTGCAGGACAACTTTCTAAGTTTGATAATTATTTTATTAGAACATGCATTGTTAGAAACAAAGAAGTAGTTTGGTTTGCGAACGAAGGTGCTAAAAAAGTATTAGAATTTAATTTCCCTTTACTTAAAAAAGTTTATTTCTCAAATAAAATATTGAAACAGCAAGAAGCAAAAGATTGGGATATATATAATGGAAAAACAGAACAATGTGACATTTTAGAAGCTCTTTATATTGAATTATCGCCAAAAGCAATTTGGAAATTAGACCGGATGGCGAAAGGAAAAGGCATTTACAATTTAGGCGTTAAAAAGGAACTAAAATTTGAGGGAGACATCACAGATTGTAAAACAAGATATGAACATGCTCTTTCTAAGCTTACCTCTTATTATTTAAATAAAAAAAAGTAAATTAAGAAACACATCTCACAAAACAACACCAACAGAACTATGAAGCTTATTATTTTATTTTTCAGTCTATTAATAATCTCCTGCGGTTCTAAAGAAAAAACCTCAAGAAAGGATGATTATACAGGCACCTCAGAAAAGACAATTTCGCAGAATAAGACGCTAATTAATTCGAAACTATCTTTTGAAAAAACTCAAGACAGCTTAAGAAAAACTCTTCTAAACTCTAAACCAAACGAGAATCTAAAATCTAGTATTTTACAAGAATTATATATTAGAGGGCTTGTAAACCAAGTAGATGATAAAATTAAATTCAACCTTCCTTTTAATCTTCATGGGCTTGATTGCGGAACTCCCGATTGCTATTCAACCGATATCTTGTTTGAAATTACAGCCAAAAACCCCATTATCTTTCCAGAAATAATCAATTTTAAATTATTAGAACACGGATGCGATATTGAACAAGAGATAACCGAAAGCGGAGTATTTAAGCTTGTGGAGCAATCATCAAAATACGTTAATTATTATTCGGAAAATCAGAATAGCAACTTAATTATTCTTAACGAAAAAAGAGCGCTCTATTATTTTACAGACGTTAAATCGAATATCATAAAAATAAATTTATTAGATAAAATATTTGACGAATACAGCGAACTTAATTTAAACGCTCTTACACCTTACCAATCGACCATAATGACGACAAATGAATATGAGAATTTTATAGAAGGAGAATAAATCTCTTTAGGTTTATCTTCAAATCTTATTTTTGTTCTACAAACTGTTTATTCTGACAAGTTAAAATCTTGATTTTATCAAAAACAGCTGTTAACCATGCTTAACAACTCCTCTGTTAAAAATTCTCTTTAAAAAGCACCATAAATCCTAAAAACAATACACTGCATAAATCGCGTTAGGGATAGAACGGCATGTTTGAAATCCTTTTTTCGAAAATATTAAAACTACATTTTTCGAGACAACTTAACTTTAATAATATACAACAACCTTAAAACAAGCCTAGAGCCCTTCGCAAAAAGATTGAGTAGTGATAGCCCGACCCTTTTCGGGTAACGCCCAAAAACAAAAAAACCTCACATAAATGCAAGGTTTTTGATATTTTAAATACTTGATTATTTACTCAAATACATTTTTCTGCGTGCGTATAAATCGTAAAAAGCATCATCTTTTAAACCGTCTATAAATAGTATACTTTCGCCTGTACTTTTCATTTCTGGTCCTAGTTTTTTATTCACATTATGAAACTTATCAAACGAAAATACTGGTTGTTTTATAGCATAACCTTTAAGTTTTGGTTGGAAATTGAAGTCTTTTACTTTCTTCTCTCCTAACATCACTTTTGTTGCGTAATTTACGTAAGGTTCATTATAAGCCTTTGCGATAAATGGCACGGTTCTAGAAGCTCTTGGGTTGGCTTCAATAATATAAACCTTGTCGTCTTTTATGGCGAATTGAATATTTATTAAACCAACTGTATTAAGCGCCAATGCGATTTTATTGGTATGATCGATAATTTGCTGCATTACTAAATCGCCTAAATTAAACGGTGGCAATAAGGAGTTACTATCGCCCGAGTGAATTCCACAAGGTTCGATATGCTCCATAATCCCGATGATGTAAACATCTTCGCCATCGCAAATTGCATCGGCTTCGGCCTCAATTGCTCCATCTAAATAATGATCTAGAAGTAATTGATTACCTGGCATCCTGCTTAGCAAATCTACTACGTGCTTTTCTAACTCTTCTTTATTGATTACAATTTTCATTCCCTGACCTCCAAGAACATATGATGGACGAACTAAAATTGGGAAATCTAACACATCGGCAATAGCAGCAGCTTCGTCGGCTGTAGTTGCAATATCGAATTCTGGATAAGGAATATTGTTTTCTTTTAACATATTTGAAAACAAACCACGATCTTCGGCTAAATCTAAAGCCTCAAAGCTGGTTCCTAAAATTTTAATACCGTATTTGGTGAGTTTTTCGGCTAACTTTAAAGCTGTTTGCCCACCTAATTGCACAATTACGCCTACTGGCTTTTCGTGTTTAATAATGTCGTAAATATGCTCCCAAAATACAGGCTCAAAATACAATTTATCGGCTGTATCAAAGTCGGTTGAAACCGTTTCTGGATTACAGTTAATCATGATAGTTTCGTAACCACATTCTGCAGCTGCTAAAACCCCGTGAACACAACAATAATCGAACTCGATACCTTGCCCTATTCTGTTTGGTCCAGACCCTAAAACAATTACTTTTTTCTTATCGGTAACAATAGATTCGTTGTCTGCATAACGTTTACCGTCTGCCGTTTCCATATCACTTTCAAAAGTTGAATAGTAATATGGTGTTTTAGCTTCAAACTCGGCCGCACAGGTATCTACTAATTTGTAAACACGGTTTACACCTAATTCTTCACGTTTATTATAAACTTGACTTTCTAAACAGCCCAACATGTGTGCTATTTGGCGATCGCCATATCCTTTTTGTTTTGCTTCTAACAGTAAATCTTTTTCAATGGTATCGATTTTAAAAGTAGAAATTTCGTTTTTAATAACGTGTAATTCCTCGTATTGCTTAAGGAACCACATATCAATTTTGGTGATCTCGTGAATTCTACTTAATGGAATACCCATTTCGATTGCATCGTAAATTATAAAAACACGATCCCAAGAGGCATACGTTAGTTTTTCAATAATTTGCGCATAATTTTTATTCTCTTTACCATCAGCTCCTAGTCCGTTACGACTAATTTCTAGAGATTGCGCTGCTTTGTGTAAGGCTTCTTGAAAAGAACGCCCAATCCCCATAACCTCACCTACGGATTTCATTTGAAGTCCTAAAGTTCTATCAGAACCTTCGAATTTATCAAAGTTCCAACGTGGTATTTTTACAATTACATAATCTAGTGTTGGCTCGAAAAGTGCTGACGTAGATTTTGTAATTTGATTTTTTAATTCATCTAAATGATACCCTAATGCTAATTTTGCAGCAATTTTCGCAATTGGATAACCGGTTGCTTTACTTGCTAACGCAGAAGAACGTGATACACGTGGATTAATCTCGATAGCAATAATATCTTCATTCACATCTGGAGATACAGCGAACTGTACGTTACACCCTCCTGCGAAATCACCGATACTACGCATCATATGGATAGCCATATCACGCATTTTTTGGAAAGTTCTATCACTTAACGTCATTGCTGGCGCTACAGTAATTGAATCTCCAGTATGAATCCCAATAGGGTCCATATTTTCTATAGAACAGATGATAACTACATTATCATTTGAGTCCCTAAGTAACTCAAGCTCATATTCTTTCCAACCTATTAAAGCTTTATCAATCATTACTTCGTGGATTGGAGAAATCTCTAATCCGCGTGTTAATAACTCATCAAAATCTTCTTCTTTATGAACGAAAGATGCACCTGCACCTCCTAAAGTAAAAGAAGCTCTAATAATTAATGGAAAACCAAATTCCTGAGCAATTTCTTTACCTTTTAAGTAAGATGTAGCCGTAGCCTGAGGCGCCATTGGCACTCCTATTTTAAGCATCAACTCTCTAAACTGCTCTCTATCTTCAGTAATATTAATAGCATCAATATCGACACCTATAATTTCTACATCAAAATCTTTCCAAATTCCTTTTTCATCAGCCTCAATACATAAATTTAATGCCGTTTGCCCACCCATTGTTGGTAAAACAGCATCTATTTGAGGATGCTCTTTTAAAATCTGAATAATTGATTTTGTTGTTAAAGGAAGCAAGTAAACATGATCGGCCATAGAGGGGTCGGTCATGATAGTCGCTGGGTTAGAGTTGATTAAGACGGTTTCAATTCCATCTTCTCTAAGTGATCGCAAAGCTTGGGTTCCCGAATAGTCAAATTCGCAAGCTTGTCCAATTACAATTGGCCCTGAGCCAATAATTAATATCGATTTTAGTTTTGGATTTTTCGGCATTTTTACTCGTTATTTATTGTCACTTAATGAATTGCAAAAATAGTAATCAGTTGACATAAAAAAAGGCGTTACACTTAAGTAACACCTTTAATTTATCAACAATTGTTAATCATTTATTTCTTATGTCTAGTTTCAGTAGAAACAGATAATTTTTTTCTTCCTTTAGCTCTTCTACGTGCTAATACTTTTCTACCATTAGCAGAAGCCATTCTTTCTCTAAAACCGTGCTTGTTTCTTCTTTTTCTTTTAGAAGGCTGAAATGTTCTTTTACTCATTATCTTGTATCTTTAAAACTGAATTGTATGTTTAAACTTTGGCTTTGGTAATTCTCCAAAACTGACGGCAAATATACGAAGAGTTTTCACTTTGACAAATGTTATTAGAAAAAAAATATAATATTTTTATTCTAAACAAAAACAATGACAAAACCGCAATATATTTGACTTCGTTGGTCACTTTTATGATAAAGGTATCATTTGTTTTTCATAAAAATTTAGTTTCTTTGCACAATTAATAGTTAAATAGGAGGAAATTTTCTTCTAATTTCATACCAAAACTCAACCATGTACAATAAAATCATAAAACTTATTATCGCTGCCGGAATTATCGCTTTTGCTGTTTATCAATTTACAGAAAGCTATATAGGTAACGGTATTATGCTTATTTTGCTATCTCTTATATTTATTTTCTTATATTTTAAAAATGAATTTATTTTACTAGCGTTTTTAAAATTAAGAAAACAAGATTTTGAAGGCGCAACAAGATGGCTGAATAAAATTAAAAACCCAGAAACAGCTTTAGTAAAGAAGCAACAAGGGTATTACAACTATTTACATGGTATTATGGTATCTCAAACTAATATGAACGAGGCCGAAAAATATTTTAAAAAAGCACTAACATTAGGTTTATCTATGGATCACGATTTAGCGATGGCTAAATTAAACTTAGCTGGTATTGCTTTTTCTAAGAAACGAAAAATAGAAGCTCAAAAACTACTTACCGAAGCTACTAAATTGGATAAACAAGGTATGCTAACCGAACAGATTAAAATGATGAAGGATAACATGAAACGTGCCGTTGGACCTAACCAACACTATGGTGCTGGAGGTTCTGTAAGATCTCAAAAACGTAGAGGATAAATATATTTACATCGTCTTAAATAATCAATTTATAGATTATTAAAAAATTAATTAAACCTGAACAATAGCCTTATTGTTCAGGTTTTTTTTGATTTATCTATTTTATTTGAGTGCATCGCTATTTCCTAGCGAAACACGAGAAAACTCTTTAACCACAAAAAGTTTAATCTTTTTTTATTTTAATTGTAATATTTAAAGAAAAAAGCAGACAAATTGTAAACAACAATTATATGTTAAGATAAAACATAACAAAACGGAATTACTTATCTTTGCAGACTTAAAAATAAGATTTTTTTCGCAAATGAAAATGGATAATAACATAGAAGAACACGATGCTTTAGGCGAAGATCATGTTGGAACATCATCGAACACGCCTTTAAGAAATGATGCTTTTAAGCTTTCTGATTCAGAAAAAATAGACATTATTAAAGACGATGTCCGTCATATTATGGAAACGTTAGGGTTAGATTTAACCGACGATAGTTTAAACGGCACTCCAAATCGCGTTGCCAAAATGTTTGTAAACGAAATTTTTAGCGGTCTAGATCCAAAGAAAAAACCAAAAGCTTCAACTTTCGATAATAAGTACAAGTACGGCGAAATGCTTGTTGAAAAGAATATTACGGTATATTCAACTTGTGAGCACCATTTATTACCAATTGTAGGAAGAGCACATATTGCTTATATTTCTAACGGTACCGTAGTTGGTTTATCTAAAATGAACCGTGTTGTAGATTATTACGCAAAACGTCCGCAAGTACAAGAACGTTTAACCATTCAAGTTGTAAAAGCACTTCAAGAGGTTTTAAATACAGACGATGTTGCTTGCATTATAGATGCCAAACATTTATGTGTAAACTCTAGAGGTATTCGCGATATTGAAAGCAGTACTGTAACATCTGAATTTGGTGGTAAATTTAAAGAAGAAGCAACTAGAAGAGAGCTTTTAGAATATATTAAATTGGAGACTAAGTTTTAGGAAATATTTGTTGTTTGGGCGAAGTATATACTATAAAACAGACACATTTAGAAGTCATTTTCTAAATATGACATTATATAAGAACTTAACAACATATAACTAAACAGTAAATAGTATTTCAAATTAACAACAACCCATTAACAACATACAACAATGCAACTTTTCGAGCATAACCCTATAAAAATATACAATACACTTACAGGAAAAAAAGAAACCTTTAAATCTATTGAGCCAGGTTATGTTGGCATGTATGTTTGTGGCCCAACAGTTTACAGCAATGTACACTTGGGAAATGTAAGAACATTTATGTCGTTCGATATGGTGTTTCGCTACTTAAAGCATTTAGGATATAAAGTGCGCTATGTACGTAATATTACCGATGCTGGACATTTAGAAAATGATGCTGATGCTGGTGAAGATAAAATTACAAAAAAAGCAAGATTAGAGCAAATAGAGCCTATGGAAGTAGTACAACGCTACACCGTAGATTTTCATAATATATTAAATACGTTCAATTTTTTACCGCCAAGTATTGAACCTACAGCGACGGGACATATTATTGAACAAATTGAATTAATTTCGACTATAATTGATAACGGTTTTGGATACGTAGTGAACGGATCTGTATATTTTGATGTTCATAAATTTAACAAAACTCACGAATACGGTATATTAAGTAAACGTAAGTTAGAAGATTTAATACACAACACTCGCGAACTCGAAGGACAAAGCGATAAAAAAAATCCACAAGATTTTGCGCTTTGGAAAAAAGCCGAACCTCAGCACATTATGCGCTGGCCTTCTCCTTGGAGTGATGGTTTCCCTGGCTGGCACCTAGAATGTACTGCGATGAGTACAAAATATTTAGGTGACCAATTTGATATTCACGGTGGTGGAATGGATTTAAAATTCCCGCATCATGAATGTGAAATAGCTCAAAATGAAGCAGCTAAAGGCAAATCTCCTGTAAATTATTGGATGCATGCAAACATGTTGGAGTTAAACGGACAACGCATGTCTAAATCTACTGGAAACACCGTGAATCCAGATGAATTACTTTCTGGAAACAACCAGTTTTTCAGTAAAGCCTATGCGCCAAGTGTCATTCGTTTTTTTATTGCTCAATCTTCTTATAGAAGCGTTCTAGATTTAACTAATGATGGTTTATTAGCCAGTGAAAAAGGATTTTATAGATTAATGGATGCTGTTAATTTATTAGATAAATTAGAAGCTTCAAAAACATCTTCTATTGATATCAATGCTTGGAAACAATCTTGCTACGATGCCATGAATGACGATTTTAATTCACCTATTTTAATTGCAAATTTATTTGAAGCGGCAAAATACATTAACCAAATAAAAGAAGGTACTGAAACCGTTTCTGCTGAAGATTTAAACATATTAAAAGAAACCGTAAACATTTTTGTTTTTGATGTTTTAGGTTTGGAAAATTCAGCTAAAAATGATTCAGGAGCTGATAAATTATCTGGAGCCGTAAGTGTTTTAATAAAATTAAGACAAGATGCTCGTGCTAACAAAGATTTTGCTTTATCTGATAAAATACGCGATGAATTAGCCGAAGTTGGCATTGTATTAAAAGATGGTAAAGATGGTACAACGTATTCGGTTAACTAATATGTTGTCTTTATTAGCTTAAAGCGGAATCCAATTTAGATTTTAAGACTTTTGAATCTATATATTATGCTGAAAAAACTCTTAGTAGCACCATTTCTATTCATAATAAAGGTCTATCAAAAACTGATATCACCATTAACGCCAGCAACCTGTAGATTTCATCCTACTTGTTCACAATACTCAAAAGAAGCTTTAGAAAAACACGGCTTAATTAAAGGCGGCTGGTTAGCTATAAAACGAATTTTTAGTTGCCATCCTTGGGGTGGTTCAGGTTATGATCCCGTTCCAGAGAAGGATGATAAACAGAAAAAAACTCACTAATACTATTTCAGGTTTTTAAAAACGCAACAAATTGATCTTGATTTCCATAAGAAATCACAACCTCCTAGTATCAAAAATCAACTTTACAAAAGCCTTCTTCTTCTAAAAAAAACATTAAAACAGTTTGAATTCTTACAAACACGAGTTTTTATTCTTTCAAAAAAATAACCAAATAATTACATAACTATTTGATTATTAGTAGTTATTTTATTATTTTTATTAAATCTCTAATAAATAATTTCATTTTAAAGAGACTCTCCAATAATTTTTTTAATAGCAAAAGTGATGTCTACCTCCTATTTTAATTGAAGTAGATCGTCATTACGGTTTCATATTTCTAAGAAATCAAACAATTGATATTTTGAGCTATAACTAACTAATTTAACATGAAAATTGCAAGCAAAAAACAAAATGAACTATAGTCTTTTTTAGTTCTTAACACTAATTCACCTCGTTTTTGCTTTCACTTTCTGTTAATGCTATTAAAAAAAAAATGACTAAAAAAGCTAAAATTGTAGGCATTGCACACGACGTGAAAACGGTAAACTTCGTTATGCCAAATACCTTAACCAAAAAGTATGAACTAAAATCGTACATCGAAGTATCGGAAACCCGCTCTAGCAATAACATTAACACCATCGATTTAGATATAAACGACTTGGTTGCTATTCAATTTACAGACCAAACGGAATGGATTGGCCATCCAGCAGATGTTCAGGAAATTTACGACAAAAAAACATTAAACCAACGCTCAATTAATAGCAACGACTATGTTTTCGACACTCAAATATCGCATGAAGATGTTAGTCGTGGCTATATAAAACGTGCTCTGGTAAAAGTGTTTAGCGTATTTACACCTTCTACCAAAGTAGAAGAAGTTGCTATAACGGTTTTAGCTGAAGCATATGATAAAAAAACGCAACCTCATCCTGGAATTTATCAATTAGACGCTAGTTTCAATAAATCGAAATATAAAATCCCTACGGATACTTCCTTACCTTTTTTACTATTAATTCACGGCACATTATCTACAACTCTTGATGCTTTTAGTCAATTAAATAAAAACACCGAAACTTGGAATTCCATCCACAGTATTTACGGCAATCATATAATTGCGTTAGAACATTATACCCTTTCGGTTAGCCCGTTACAAAATGCATTAGATTTTCTAGAAGCTTGTCCAAACACGATTACTATTGATATTTTAAGCCATTCTAGAGGTGGTTTAGTTGCCGATATTTTAGCAAAATGCGATTTCAGAAATAAAATTAAAGGTTTTAGCACATTAGAGATAGGTATTTTAAAAGGTGATGAAGAAAAAGAGAATAGAGCTTTAATGGAGGCAATTAATGTAATTGTTCAACGTAAAAAAATCACTATTAATAAAGTGATACGTGTAGCTTCTCCTGCTAGTGGAACAACTATTTTATCAAGAAGAATTGATCATTATTTTAATTTAGTTTTGAATGCGGTTTCTCTTGCCTTCGGTGTTACCAATCCGTTATATCATTCGGTAAAAGCTTTTCTTTTAGAACTTGTAAGCCAAAAAGAGAATCCTGACGTTTTACCCGGGTTAAACAGTATGATGCCAGAATCGTTATTTCAGAAAATGCTAAATATTTCGGACACCACCGTAGCTAGCGATTTATACAATATTGCTGGTGATGCTGAAATTGGTGGCATAAATTTTAATTCTCTTAAAGTTATTCTTGCCAATTTATTTTATTTAGAAGCAAATGATTTGGTCGTGGATACACGCCGTATGGAACATGGGGTGATTAGAAATGATGGGATCTACAAATTCATATCTAAAAACAGTGAAACTAATCACTTTAATTACTTTTCTGAAAGAGAATCTAGAGCAGCTATTTTAGATGCCATAAAAGCTTCTGAAGGTTCACCTGCACTTTTATTTACAAAAGAAGTTTATAGCGAAGGTAAACGCGGAATTTTACTCGATAAACTTTCCATGGAAGGCATTAGTATCCGTCCAGAAATTATCACGCGCGACGTTGTTATTTTAATTCCGGGTATTATGGGGTCTACCCTTTCTAGAAGCAACGAAAACCAATGGGTTGACATGCGAAAGCTAAACCAAGGTGGCATCCCCAAAAACTTAAATATTAGCGCTACAAATGTTGATGCTAGCGGTGTAATTATTAAATATTATAATGAACTAGCCAACCATTTATTAGATCAATATGATGTTATAACGCTTGAATTTGATTGGAGAAAATCTGTAAAAGAAGCAGCCAAGGTTTTAAAAACTGAAATTGAAAACATCATTAATCATCATAAAGTTAAAATTCATATTATAGCACATTCCATGGGCGGTTTAGTTGCTCGCCAATGTATGATGAGTCATGCCGATACATGGGCACAATTCAAACAAAATCAAGCCAACAGGTTTATTATGTTAGGCACACCATGGCTAGGTTCTTATTTAATTATGGAAGTACTTACTGGGCATAGTGGTCGTGTTAAACAATTGGCTGCTATCGATTTTAAAAATGATAGAAGCGATTTATTAAGAGTGTTTTGGAAATTTCCAGGAATATTTGAATTGCTGCCAATAGAAAAAGAATCTGATAGACATTTTTGGGAAAAAGATTTTTGGGAAAAACTAGATGATAGTGCTAATTTAAAACACATGCCAAAACCTTCTAGTAACACAAAATCTTTAAGTGAGTTTGAAACTTATCGAGATGATGTTATCAGCTTTTTGGATAATTTAAATGATTCTGATTTTAACAATATCTTTTATATCTGCGGCCAAGCCGATAAAACGGTTTTCGACTATACATTAAAAGATCGTTTTCTTTCAAGAGATAAAAAATTAGTTTATAAAGCAACATCGCACGGTGATGGTAGCGTTACTTGGGCCACAGGCATACCAAAACAATTACTAAACAGTAACAACTTATACTATTCGCAAACCACACATGGCGATTTAGCGAATGAAGATTACATTTTCCAAGGCATAACAGATATTTTATCTACAGGAAGCACTAATGCGCTTAGTACACAAAAACCAAGTAATAGAGGAAGTGAAATTATTTCGGAAGTTTATGAATCGGTAGAACCAATCTTTGATTCCGAAGCTGTAGTGAACGCCATTTTCGATGTTAAAAAACAAATAAAAATAGAAACAGAATCCTTTAACGTAAAGGTTATTCATGGCGATTTAAAAGTAGCCTCCTACCCCGTTATGGTTGGGCATTTCTTTATGGATTTAATTTTAAGTTCGGAAAAAGCCTTAGACGATTATTTAAACAGCAGATTATCGCAACGTATGGGAATTGGTTATTACCCTGGCCAAGTTGGAGAAAGCGAAGTGTTTTTTAATTTAAATACACAACCTAAAGGCGCCGTTGTTTGTGGTTTAGGAAGTCCAGATGCACTTACATCATTCCTACTTGCTAAATCCGTTAAACAAGCCGTATTGAAATATGCTATGTTTATGCGAGATAATTACACCTTGCCTAGAGCTAAAAAATATGCAAAAGGCATCTCGCTAGTATTAATGGGTATTGGTTATGGACAATTACCTGTAGAAGAATCTATTAAGGGCATACTTTTAGGTATTGCCAATGCAAACAAACAAATTAAAGAAACTGAAGAAGGCTTACAATGTATTAAAAATATTGAAATTGTAAATTATTATGAGTCAGTAGCCAGCGAAGCTTATTTCAGTCTATCTAGATTACAAAACAAT
Organism: Algibacter sp. L1A34; assembly: GCF_009796805.1. NCBI lineage: Bacteria > Pseudomonadati > Bacteroidota > Flavobacteriia > Flavobacteriales > Flavobacteriaceae > Algibacter > Algibacter sp. L1A34. The sequence goes on from NZ_CP047029.1 coordinate 174,670, forward strand.
GATGACCGCTTAAAATTTAGATTAGAAAAAGGAATAACCAAACGTACTGGCGCTAAAAAACGAAACATATTCCACAATGACGAATACGAACGTTGGTTCAACCTTCATATTGATAGTGTTAAAAATGACAATCTAATCTGTGAAAATAATGAAGGAATTACAGGTTTTAAATATTATTCATCAACGGGACTAGCACGTGTTGAACAAGAAATGGTAGGCATTGGTTTACATAAAATAAATCATTTAATAAAAGAAATGTCTACCAGTTCTACCTGGGATACACGATTATCAAAATCCTTGTTCGAAATGCTTGTACCTAACGAGTTTAAAAACACCTTTAGAAATCAGAACAATTTAATATTAAAATTAGATAAATACGCAGCCCAATTACCTTGGGAATTACTTCACGATAGCCATACTACAGATGTACCTGGCTCGGTAACCTCAAGTTTTATTAGGCAATTAATAACTAACGACTCGGTGCGTTTTAATCAAGTATCTTTAAATAATATTGAGGCTTTTGTTGTTGGAGACCCTATGTATTACCAAAACGATTTACCCCAATTACCAGCCGCTAAAGTAGAAGGCGAATGGGTTGCAAATACACTAAAAAATGCATCATATAATGTTAATGCCCTAATAAATTCAACGGCAAAAAATATTATGATGGAGTTATTTAGTAAGCCATACAAAATGATGCACTTTGCCGGACATGGCATTTACGATCCAGAAAACTGCAATGTTGGCATCGCTATAGGAAATGGTATTTGCATAGATCCAGCCATGATAAACCAAATTGGTTATGTACCCGAATTTGTATTCATAAATTGTTGTTACTCGGGAACTTTAAACGCAAAAGATGATGCCTACAGCAAAAACAGATATCGTTTGGCAGCTAACATTGGTACACAACTTATAGAAATGGGTGTAAAAGCTATAATTATTTCGGGTTGGGCTGTTAATGATGGAGCTGCAAAAGTATTTTCGGAAACCTTTTACGAAAAAATGTTCAAAGGCTATGCTTTCGGTACAGCCGTGCAAAAAGCGCGTTTAGAATGCTTTCAAAAATATAGAAATTCTAATACTTGGGGAGCTTATCAATGTTATGGAAATCAATATTATAAATTTCAAAACCAATTAAAATCTAGCCATCATACACACGAATATGTAGTAGCTTCACAGGTTTACACCGATTTAGATAATCTCTTTATTACCATTAGAGATAAAAAAGAAGATCATTCATCGGCTCTTAGAAAGCTGGACCAATTTATTGATCGTGCCGAGGCATCTAATTTACTAGACGCGGTAGTTTTAGAAAAAGAAGCTATGATTTATGATGAATTGGGCATGCCTGGCGTGGCTTATCAAAAATATAAAGACCTTTTCGAATTTGATAACGGCAACTATTCAATTAAAGCATTAGAACAATATTGTTCCGTACAATCCTATCGCTTAGGAGAAGATGTTAAATTGGCTAAAAAAGATAACAAAAGTCAAACAATTCCAGAAATTATTTCAACCTATTTAAATGAAATAAAACTTCTAACACTCGCCGGAAAAAACCCAAGCCGATTAAATATAATTGCCAATGCTTACAAAAATTCTGCTATTCATTTAGAACCTAAAGAACGTATTGATCAGTTAAAAATGGCATATAGCTTTTATAAAGATGCACTAATAATTTCTAAAGACCAACACAGCGGTCAATATCTAGATGCCATTTCTAACATGATATATATTGGGCAATTTTTAGAACAACTAGGCGATAAAAAATTAATGGTTCGTTTTAAAGAAAACAAGACTTTCTCTAAGATTAAAAACCTTGAAAAATACTTAACGGATTTTTATGCTGAACTAGATGACTACGATAAAGCCGATCTAGATGTTTCTGTACTTATAGGTATGACCGAGATAAGCTATACCTTAATTTTAATTAACCCGAAAAACATCAATAAAGAGGAACAGAATATATTAAAGTGGTACCGAAAAATATTCAGCCAATTGTACAGTCCACGCTATATAAACATTGAAGTTTCTCAAATCGATTTCTTTCTAGGTTATGTTGAAGATCCAAAAACCCGTAAAAGCCTAAATTACATTAAAAGTGAATTGAATAAATACTAAAAATCATGAAAAACCCCTCAAAAATTATCGTTTTAATAAGCTTATGTTGCTTTCTAACATCATGCTATTCTGTGCGTTTACGCAGTATTAATGGAGCTTACCAACCCGACCCGCTTTCCACAAGGACCGATTATTACCGCAATATGGCGGTTAAAGAATTAGACACCGTAATTAAAATAGATATCTCCTCTAAGGATTTCACCCTTCTTATAAAAGAAACTGAAAGATGTAAAACAGGTAAACTACATACTGTAGAATTTCGAAATACTTTTGGTGGTTCTTTACTTAGTATGGTCACTTTTGGCCGAAAACGTAAAATGAAAATTAAATACGTATGCATGCAACCAACAAACTAAAACTATGGCTACTACAAAAACACATACATTAAAAAAATGGGACACACTGCATAACAACGGCCCATTCGATATAAAAAAACTATACGTAACCGAACTAGAAGGTGATGGGAACATGCCAAAAAAACTTGATCGATACAACGATGCAGCAAAAGAAATAAGAAGGTTAATTAAAGAATCTCACGATGCTAATCACGGTTTTAGAGCTTACGGATCTGCCTGGTCCATGAATAATATTGCCAGCCATAAAGACCGAATGCATTACAATGGGTTTATGAATATACATATTCCGATAGAACCTAAAAATTGTCATCCTGATACCGATTTCGATGCTTCAAATTTATTTTTATTTGAATGTGGCACAACAATAAAACGTGTTTCCGAAGTATTATCAGCACACGGAAAATCACTAAAAACAACAGGAGCAAGTAATGGGCAAACACTTGCTGGATGTATTTCTACTGGTGTTCATGGTTCTGCATTACATGTTGGTTCCGTTCAAGATTATGTAGTTGGCTTAAACTTAATTATTGGGCCAAACCCAGAGGATATTGTGTATTTGGAACGCCATACAAAGCCTGCTTTAAACAACGCTTTCGCGGAAAACATAAGCAAAAGAGTAATTCGAAACGATGGTTTATTTAATGCAGCTCTTGTAGGGCTGGGTGCTTTCGGGTTTATTCACGGTATTGTTATTGAAGCCGAACCGCGCTTCTTATTAAAACGCTATGTAAAAAAAATTGATAAAGGTTTAGCTTTAGAACTGGCCGAAACTTTAGATTTTAAAAACTCTACTTTTAAAATCCCTGAAGAAACAACCGACGATGGTTTAGGCAACACACCATATCACTATAAAGTTTTCATAAATCAATACAGTCAAGAGAATAAATATGTAGTAGAATTAATGTATAAAAAGCCGTACCAAACCAATTATAAAGATCCTTTTCCTATAATAAAACAATCTTTATATCGCGATTTAATATACTTATTCACTAAAATGGCAGAGAATTTCCCTAAAAGCATTCCTTGGCTAGTAAAACGTTTACGCAAATCCATTTTACCAAAAGTAGACGAAGAATTAACAGGGACTTTACCCGAAATATTTTGGGATGCACCTTATCAAGGTCCTGCATTTGCTTGCTCTTTTGGAGTAAGCCATACCGATTCTCCAAAAGCATTAAAACTCCTAGCCGATTTAACGAATAACGAAGGTCCTATTCCAGGAATTTTTGCTATGCGCTTTGTTAAACAAACTAAAGCTACTCTTGGTTTTACAAAATTCCCAGTAACCTGTATGTTAGAAATTGACGGCGTTCTATGGAAAAAAACTAAAAAAATAATAAGCTTAACAGAGTACTCTAAAAGGATGATTGAAGTTTTAAAAGAAAACAACATTCCATTTACCATTCATTGGGGAAAAAGCAACGATTGGGCTTTTCCTAATTTGGTAAAACATATCTATGGAAACGAAGCTGTTAAAACATGGAAACAATATAGGCACGCTTTACTTTCTGAGGAGATGGCCCAGTTGTTTTCCAATACATTTTTAGAAAACGTAGACTTAGCAGAATTAAATATCGATCCTACCGAAACCCCAATTACAGACGACGACTTAATAGCTTCACTATAAAAACAAGACACGATGCCTAACGAAACAACATCCCATTTCCCTTATAAAACTTTAATTTGGGCCCTATTAGCCGCATTAACACTATTTATTTTTAAACCTCAAATAGAAATGCTACTAACCGATGCGGAACATATTGTTGTGTTTGGTATAGAAATAAAAACAAACAAGGAACAAGCCAACAAATTAACGGATAGTATTCAACAATTTGAAACCCAAATTAACAGCTTATCAGGCCAAATTACAACACAGCAAAATCAAATAAAAACTTTAGATAGGCTTAGAGCAAAACTTGAAAACGATTTAAAAAAATGTCCAGATGCGCAAGAGAATGTAAAAGAATACAGCTTGCAATTAAACCAAATATTTAAAGCCAACACCGAATTAAAAACTAAATCGGATGTTTTAAAAGACGTTAAAATTTTACAAAGAAGCGAACTCGTTAAAAAACCATAAGCCTAAGCTTATAGACTATAACGCTACTAATTCCTTATGAATTTCATTAAAGAAATAAAACTGATTCTTATACCAGAATGTGTTTTCAAATAATAGAATATCCAATTTGGTACTTCCGTTACTTTGTAAAATATTTTTTGCTTTATCGAAATATAGCTTTGTATTTGGTACATCTTTCAATTTATAATACGTCATGGAAAGCCCAAGCATAGCATCAAAATCTAAGGCATCAAATTTTAGAGCCATTTCAAAATCGGTAATAGCATTTTTATATTTTCCTAAAAGCAAATATGAAGTTCCTCTATAGAAATAAGCAAACCCATTATTTTTATTTAACCTAATAGTAGTAGAAAAATCGTTTTTCGCTTTCTTATAATAATTAATACTTAACAGAAATACACCTCGATTATAGTAAGTATCTGCCGAAGGATCCATAAGTACCGCAACGGTATAATCTTTTAAAGCCTGTTTATAATTTTCAAGATTCTCAAACGATAAAGCTCGTAAACCATAAGCCTTAGCATAATATGGTTCTTTTGTTAATAATTGATTAAAAACAGCTATAGCCTCGTTATAATCACCTAAATCAAAATTAGCGCAACCCAAACTGTAAATCGCATCTAGAAAATCCGGATCCATCTTGGTTGCATACTTATAATCCTCTCTAGCTCCTTCAAAATCCTCTAAACTATATCTGGCATTACCACGATTAAAATAACTATCGGCATCGGGTTGCGATATTATAATTTTAGAATAATCAATAATAGCACCCGAGTAATCGCCCAACTCATTTTTAGCTATGGCACGATAAAAATACGCATCTAACTTATCAGATTCTAAAGCAATTACTTGCGTTAAAAGCTCTATTCTCTCATTTAAATCTTCTGTTTTTAAAGCTTGGCGAAACAATTTATTTGCTTGCCCAAATATTAATATTGGCAATGCAACTAAGATTAAGGTGAAGTATTTTTTCATATTATATTAATTCAACAATTAATATGCCGTTTTTAATGGCTTCAACAATTTTTTATTAAAGGTAATTATTTTTTACATAATTATAGGTATTAAACATTCAACAAACCCCTCTTAATTAGAACACCAAACAGCCAATTCATTTCCCGAAGGATCTAAAAATTGAAATCGACTTCCGCCCGGGAACATAAAAACATCTTTTGTAATCGTTCCTCCTGCCGCTTCTATTTTAGCTTTAATTTCTAATAAATTTGCATGATACAAAACCACAAGCGATCCGTTAATTATTTTGGAATCGGTATATTCGAAACCGCCTTCTAAACCACTATTTTTAAATGCAATGTAGTCTGGTCCATAATCGGTAAATTCCCAATTAAAACATTTTTGATAAAAACTTTTGATGGATTCTAAGTTATTAGCATATAACTCAATGTAATTTATATGATTGTTTTCCATAAAATATTATTTAAGTCGATTAAAAAATGACTCGCAACTAAGTTATTAAAAGAATAATAACTTCATCAAAATATTACTTCATTTTACCCAAAATATCCTTTTTCTTACTTTCCAAATAATGGCGTTCCAAATCATTATTCACAGCATTAAGCGCCAAATCAATTTGATTAATAGCTTTTCTAAAATCATTAGTCGCTATAAAATATTCTGCTACTGTACCATAAAACAAATAACTACGCTGTTCAAAATCGTGAGAATTCAAACTATCCAAATATAATTTTGTTAACTTAAAATCTTCTTTTTGAATACAAATAACGGCCATGCTTAATACATGTATATCCATAGGTTGTAAAGTGTATAAGCATTGATACCAATAATGAATTTTATCCCAATTAGTATCTTCAAACCGCGCTACTTTTAAATGCTCGGCAGCAATAGCGGCTTCATAATGATAACACGAAAACGTTTTACATTGAACCGCTTTATGCATCATGGCATTCCCAAGTTCTATTAGCGGAAAATACCACAAACTTCTATCCTGCATTTTTAAACTAAGTAGCTCATTCTCTAGATTAGTTTTCGCATCTAACCGTGCCGAATGAAAACACATTAATGCACACAACGCATAACTTTCTGGTGTTCGAGTATGTTTATTCTTTAAAAGCATCTGACAGAGCCTTAGTGCCTCGCCACATAACTCTTCCCTAATTAAAATTTCTTTTTTATTAGAATGAAAACCTTCATTAAAAATTAAGTACAATACTTCCATCACACTTTCTAAACGTTCCGGCAAAGCTTTTCCTTGAGGGATTTGGAATTTTAAATCAGACGCCAAGATAGCTTTCTTAGCTCTTGCCAATCGTTTTTTTATAGTATCTTCTTTAGTTAATAATGCCGATGAAATTTCTTTTATACTAAACCCCGAAACCGTTTTTAAAGCAAACGAAATGCGATCTCTAGGATCCAGTTTTGGGTGGCAAGCCGTAAAAATCATTCGTAATTGTGCATCGGCGATCTCTGTATCTAAAAAAAGATCATTTACAGCAATGGTATCCGTTCCCAAATTAAAATCAGGAATATGTTTTTGATGTGTTTTTAGACTTCTAAAGATATCTAAAACTCGATTTTTAGCCGCTTGTGTAAGCCACGCCTCTGGATTCTCTGGCGGATTATTTCTCCAAGCTAAACTTGCTTTAATAAAAGTATCTTGCACAGCATCTTCAATACTTTCAAGATGTTTCAATCCAAAAATCCGAGTTAAAACAGAAACCATCTTTCCGCTGTGATGGCGAAAAAGATGGTCTATGAGTTTACTTCCCATTAATGGTCGAAAACCATAATTTCACGAATCTCTACCGTACCTCCTAAATCAAAATCAGGATAATCTTGAGCTATTTTTTCAACTGCATCAAAACCTTCAGCTTCAACTAAATAATAACCACCCACAATTTCTTTAACCTCTGCCGACGTTAAATCTGTAACCGTTCGATTTTTACCAACAACACGTCTAATTTGTGGTGTTAAAGCCTCGCCTCCTCTCAATACTCCAGCGCTTTCCATTTTATTCCCCCAAGCAAACCATTTGCCCATTCTCGTTTGTAACTCTTCTGGAGATAAGCCTAAATCGGCATAATCGGCACCAACGAAAATCATCATAAAATTTTTCATATTATATATTTTTAAGGTTTATATAATTAAGACGTTTACCAAAATGTAAAAGGGGACCGTTTTTCAAAATAAATTATAACTTTTTAAAAACTGCTTCAATTTTAATTTGGGCGTTTCCCTCTGGGGCAGGCTTTCACGACTCGCTCCCTCCTATCGTCGGGGAGCTCAAACAGGCCGTTCAATCCTTAACGCGAGTGTAGGCTTAAAGTTATTTTTTAACTTTTAATTTAACGAATATAACCCAAAATCCATTCAAACTCAAAACTTCATAAAACAAAAAAAAAGACCACCTGGGAATTTCAGATGGTCTCTTTAAAAATATATTTTAAACTCTTATTCTCCTAAAAATGGGTAACGGTAATCTTTAGGTGTAACAAAAGTTTCTTTTATCATTCTAGGCGATACCCAACGTAATAAGTTTTGAGCGCTTCCGGCTTTATCATTTGTTCCAGATGCTCTAGCACCTCCAAATGGTTGTTGCCCAACAACAGCTCCTGTTGGTTTATCGTTAATATAGAAATTACCAGCACAATTTTGTAAAGCTTCTGTAGCTTGTGTTACAGCATATCTATCGGTAGATAAAATAGCTCCCGTTAATGCATAATCACTAGTTTCATCAACTAACTTCAACGTTTCCGCGTAAGCGTCATCCTCATACACATAAATAGTAATTACAGGGCCAAATAACTCTGTAGACATGGTTGTGTATTTAGGGTTTGTTGTAAGTATAACAGTTGGTTCAATAAAGTATCCTTTGCTTTTATCGTAACCACCACCAACAATAATTTCTGCATCAGCATCCGCTTTTGCTTGGTCTATATATTTAGCTAATTTATCGAAAGAACCTTCGTGAATAACCGCTGTAATAAAGTTGCTCATATCTTCTGGAGAACCCATTTTAAAAGAATTCACATCTTCGATTACAAATTTCTTTACATCATTCCATAAACTTTGAGGAACATAAGCACGAGATGCCGCACTACATTTTTGACCTTGAAATTCGAAAGCTCCACGAACAATAGCTGTTGCTACTTGCTTAGCATTTGCAGATTTGTGAGCTACAATAAAATCTTTTCCTCCTGTTTCCCCAACAATTTTCGGGTATGTTTTATAGTTATGAATGTTATTTCCTATTTGTTTCCAAAGTTCCTTGAAAATAAAAGTAGACCCTGTAAAGTGTAATCCAGAAAAATCTGGGCTAGCTAATACTGTATCTGTAATCATTACTGGATCGCCAAAAACAACATTAATAACACCTGCAGGAACTCCTGCTTCTTCAAAAACATCCATAATAACTTTAGCAGAATATACTTGGCTATCACTTGGTTTCCATACTACAACATTACCCATTAACGCCATACAAGCTGGTAAATTTCCAGCAATTGCGGTAAAGTTAAATGGTGTTACAGCATAAGTAAAACCCTCTAATGGACGATACTCTACACGGTTCCAAGCATCACTTGTGCTTTTTGGTTGCTCCATGTAAATGTCTGACATAAACTGGACATTAAAACGTAAGAAATCAATAAGCTCGCAAGCCGCGTCAATTTCTGCTTGGTATATGTTTTTAGACTGCGCAATCATGGTTGCAGCATTAATTTTAGCTCGGTATGGACCTGCAATTAACTCAGCAGCCTTTAAAAATATCCCTGCTCGTTGCTCCCATGGCATTAAACTCCATGATTTTCTTGCTTCTAAAGCTGTAGAAATAGCATCTTCAATATGTTTTTGCTCTGCTACATGATACGTTCCAACCACATGTTTGTGATCGTGAGGAGGAGACATTGTTCTGGTATTTCCAGTTTCAACATCTTGACCATTAATATATAGTGGTACATCTACTTTGCTATTAAACATTGCTTTGTAAGTTTCTAAAACAGCAGTACGCTCAGGTGATCCTGGAGCATAAGATTTAACTGGTTCGTTTACAGCAACTGGCACATTAAAAAAGCCTTTTCCCATGATTTTCTATTTTTTGTTATTGAATATTCAGTAAATACAGCACAAATTTAAGAATTTTTAAATGATATATTTGATTGGAATACTATTAAAAGGTTGTTAATTTAACATAAAACACACATATCATTACTAATTTTAAAAATAGCAGTAAAAATTTAAACTCTTTTAAACCTAAATCCTAAAAAAATGTAAGTTTAGAACAATATAAAGAAGCATCAAAATTAGCTATTTAAATCGTTAGCACCCCATTGGTCTAGACTTCTTAAAATACCTTCGAGAGATTCGCCTCGTGTACTTAATTTGTACTCGACTTTGGGAGGAACCACAGCATATACTTTTCTAACAACTAAACCATCTTTTTCTAGTTCTCTAACCGTTTGTGTGAACATTTTGTTAGAAATACCAATAATTTGTTTCTGTAAAATCCCCGAACGCAAAGCTCCTTCTAAAAGATGAAACAGAATTAAAGGTTTCCATTTTGTACCAATTAACGTCATGGTATAATTAAGCGGGCAATAATTATTTTTATTCATTTTTAAACATAATACATTAATAATCAACAATTAACTCGTTTAAGTAACTATAATACTTTTTAGTAAGTTATTGCCAAGATGACTAATATAAGTTAAGTTTGTAATATAAAACTTGAATTATGACTAAAAATAAAAATTATCCAAAATCTTTTTCACATATCGGAATTACAGTTCCTGATATTAAAAAAGCCGTGAAATTCTATTCTGAAGTAATGGGATGGTATGTTATAATGGAACCTTCCGAAATAAAAAAAGAAAATGACACTGCCATAGGGCAAATGTGTATTGATGTTTTTGGTGAAGACTGGGAAACCTTTGAAATTGCACACTTATCAACATCTGATGGTATTGGAATTGAATTATTCTGTTTCCCTCACGGCGTTAAAGAAGCACCAGAATTCAACCCGTTTAATACTGGTCTTTTCCATTTTTGTATTCAAGACCCTGATATTGAAACATTAGTTGACAAAGTAGTAGCAAACGGAGGTAAACAAAGAATGCCTATTAGAGAATATTATCCAGATGATAAACCATATAGAATGTGCTATGTAGAAGATCCATTCGGAATTATTTTTGAAATCTATACACATAGCTACGAATTAACATATTCTTCTGGCGCTTATACAAAATAAGAGCAAGAAAAACAGTAGAATACAAACCTATTGTAGTCTATAAATTTTATTTTTGCCTTTCAAAATTTTAAAATTTGAAACATTTTTTCGTAAGTTGCCAATCTGTTTATAGACTATAGTTTTTATGTGTACAGTAACTATTTTCCCAACAACCGATAACGGTTTTGTTTTAACCTCGAATAGAGATGAAGCACCAAATCGAATTTCTCTTGAGCCCAATTTATATAACATAGAAAATACAAACCTACTATTTCCTAAAGATAAATTAGCAGGTGGCACTTGGATTGGAGTTAGCGAAAAAAACAGACTTATTTGTGTGCTTAATGGCGGATTTAAAAACCACCAAAAACAAGATAAATATAGACTTAGCCGAGGTGTTATTGCTAAAGACTTTCTTATTACCGATAATATTGAAGCGTGCATTGAGAATTATAATTTAGAAGATATTGAACCTTTTACTATTGTAATTTCAGATTGGAATTCTCAGTTGAAATTCTACGAATTAGTTTGGGATGGTAGCAATAAACATTTCACAAAACTACCCTTAGAACCTAAAATTTGGTCGTCTTCTACTTTATACAACGCAGACATGAAAACAGAGCGTTTACAATGGTTTGAAAACTATAAACAAGAAAACAAATTAACAGCAAAATCTATTTTAAAATTTCATAAAACTGCAGGTGCCGATAATGATAATTTTGGTGTTATTATGAATCGAGGCTCTATAAAAACTACAAGTATAACTCAAGTTGAAAAAATAAATAATAGTGTAAACATGCGTTATGAAAGTTTACACAACCAAAGCATTTCTAACAAAACATTAAAAACGCCACAAATAGTTAATGGATAATACCGGAATTATTATAACACTCGCCTATCCTGACACTATTGTATTAGTTTCTAAAGAATGGTTTTCTCCATTTTTAAGGTTTATAGGTGTTGGAAAAAAAGATTATTTACGTGCTGGCCACGCCGCTTTAGTTTTAATTGACAAAGAAACAGGGGTTTTAGAATATCACGATTTTGGTCGCTACATAACACCAGAACCAGATGGTCGTGTACGTGGCAGGTATACTGATAACGAATTACATTTTCCTATAAAAGCTGAAATCAAAAATGGGAAAATCGAAAATTTAGATAGAATTTTAGAATTTTTAGCAACAAACCCAAAAATAACACATGGTGAAGGCAAATTAGTGGCTTCAGTTTGTAATGTTATAGACTATAAAAAGGCTAGAAAGCATATAACCATGATGCAAAACAAGCATTTTATTCGTTATGCTGCCTTTATTAAAAATGCTAGTAATTGCGCACGCTTTGTTTCCGATGTTTTAATCGCTTCGGTTACAAAACCCGATATGAAAAAAAACATTGAAAACTCAAAATGGTTTACACCAAGTACGGTTGGAAATGTACTACTTTCCAATACTGAAGAACATCCTTTTGAAGTTTCCGAAACTGGAGAAATTTCAAAATTCACAGGTTCTCAAAAAAGTGAGAATTTACGATGTTTTTTAGATAAACTTAAAAATCACGAAGTTAATCTAGTTGGAACTTTAATACCAAAACCTGTAGAAAACCTACATAAAAATGCACAGTGGCTATCAGGTATTGCAGCTGGAGCTTGGTTTGAACTTCACAAAACAGACGAAGTTTCAAAATACAGATTTCGACGTGTTTCTCCTTACGGGAATATAGATGTTGATGCTTTTTTTAAAATTGAAAATAACGCTTTTAATCATGATAAAACGTTTCAATTTATTCCATATTCAAATTGTCAATTCTTTCATGTAAAACAAAATGAAACTGTATTTAAGTTCGAAAGAATTTATTAATTAAAGACTCAAAACAATTTCCTTTTGTTCTTTAAAAACTCCAATTTCAGGCAATTCAGTAATTGCTAAATCAATATATCTTAAAGCTTTTTCTTTGTTTTTTTGATGCGTCTCAATCTGGGCCAATCTATAATATGCCCAAGCTTTTGGTACGCCATCTTTAGCCGAGTAATTTTCTAAATATCTATTTAAGCAAGCTTCCCCCTTACCGAGTTCAATGTTATATTCAGCAGCAACTTTTCCTATTTGATAATGCAACGCGTTTCTCTTAAGTTTACCTTCGGCTTCTTCAATGTTTTTTATGGCATCTTTTGGTCGATTTTCTTTTTCATAAAAAACCGTAAGTTTATTAAAACAAGTTAAAGAACCACCTTCAACTATAGCCATTTTATAAAACTTCTCAGCAAGTTCTGGGGCATCATCATACTCATAAACATAACCTTTAGCTAAGTAACCATCTACTTTAGAAAGTATCTCAAGTTCCTCCGCATATTTTAAAGATTTATTTTTACTTCCTCCTAAAACGCCCGGTAACTGCATATACAATTCTACCAAAGCCCAACGTGTATCAATGTGGTTTGCATCTAATTCAGCCGCTTTTAAAAACGCACTTTTTATATCTCCAATTAATCCAAGCGCAGTAAACTTACTTACGGAGAGTGCTTTCATCCCTAAAACACCTCCATATTTATAATGATAATTGGCTGTATTAGGTTTATATTCAACTAATTTTTTATAATTTCCAATAGCTTCATCCCATTTTTTTTGATAGCCAAAAGTATCGCCCAACAACTCGGTTGCTTTCAGATTATTCGGGTTATTTTCTAAATATTTAATAAGTAAAGGCTCAACTTCTTGGTATTGCTTATTATCTATCATCGTTTCAAAATCTTGAATAGACGATTGACAAAAAGCCCAAATAGGTAACAAAAGAAAAATTAAAAATTTATTCATATAAATTAGTTCGAAAACGCAAAGTTAAACTTTCTACTTTACTCTAAAAATGGTTAACTTCACTCAATGAACGAAACCGTTTACCAATTAGTACTTTTTGGAACGGCTTTTGTTTATATTTTTGAGACAAATTTAGCGTAATGAAAAATTCCATATCTATTTTAATGATTATACTATTTTCAAACTTTTCTTCAGCTCAAAACCATGATTACGAGACGTTATGGAAAGAAGTTAATAAATTTGAAGCTGAAGGTTTACCTAAATCGGCATTAAAAGTTGTTGAAAACATAGAAAAGCTTGCTAAAACTAGCGAAAACTATCCACAAACTATAAAAACAATGCTTTTTAAAAGCAAGTTTGCAATGGTTTTAGAAGAGGACGCTCAACTCGATATTATAAGTGATTTTAAATCTAAAATTTCCAAAAGTGAATTTCCTACTAAAAACATTTTGGAGAATATTTTAGCAAATTTATATTGGCAATATTTTAAACAAAACCGGTGGAAGTTTTATAACAGAACTAAAACTAGCGAAAAAGTAGATACCAACGATTTTAGAACTTGGGATTTACAAACACTTTTTAATGAAACACATTTGCATTTTCAGAATTCGTTAAAAAACGGATTAATGCTACAACAAGAAGGTTTAGAACAATATGACGCTTTATTAAATAATAAAATCGAATCCAAGCTTTATAGACCAACACTTTTTGATTTTTTAAATCACAGTGCTTTAGATTTTTATAAAACTAATGAAACACATATATCCAAGCCTGCGTACAAATTTGATATTGATAGTACAGCGTATTTAAGCGAAGCCAAACCATTTTCGGAACTAAAAATAACATCAAAAGATTCTACTTCACTTCAATTAAACGCTTTAAAAATTTATAAAGATTTAATACGATTTCATTTAAAAGATGCGTCGCCTTTCGCTTTAGCTGATGTAAATATAGAACGCTTAAAATTTGTAAATGAACATGCTACTTTTGATAATCATGAAGCCTTATTACTAGATGCATTAGAAAATGAAAACAAACGCTTAAAAGCACATGAAGTATCTGGTTTATATGCCTTTGAAACTGCACAAATTTTTAATCAGCAAAGTCAAGAATACCAACCAAAAACTAAAGAAACTAACCGTTGGAAAGCTAAAGAAGCTATTAAAATTTGTAATACTGTTATTTCTAAATTTTCAAAAAGTAAAGCTGCTGAAAAATGTAGGGTTTTAAAAACTATTATTGAACGCGCTCAACTTCAAATTACTGCAGAAAGTTTTTTACCTGTTCAACAAGATACTCGCATTTTAGTTAGGTACAAAAACTTAAATCAACTTCAATTTAAAACCTATAAAGTAAGTGATAAGCAGCTCGAGAAATTCAACGCACTTTATAATCAAGAAGATCAATGGGAGTTTATTGAAAAATTAACATCTTATAAAACTTGGGAAAGCACATTAAAAAATGAAAAAGATTACCAAAACCATAGCACCGAAATACTAGTACCAAAATTAGATAATGGCCAATACATTATTGTAGCATCAACCTTAAAAAATAGCAAAAAAAACTTCGCATTTACCAACATACAAGTTACAAATACAGCTTTAGTTGAAACGCAAACACCACAACACAATATTTTTCAATGTATTGACCGAAATAATGGCGCTCCCATTGCCAATGCCGAAATTGAATTCAACTACAATGTAAACTATACAAAAGAAACAAAAACCGAGTATTTCACTACAAACAGTTTAGGAGAATTTAAAATTGAAAAGAAAAGGAATAATTGGTATCGTAATGTGCGATTAAAGATTAAAACCACTAATGATTTGGCCTACTTTGGTGAATATTACATTAATAGAAGCTATACTCAAAATGAAGAAAAAGTAACATACAAATCATTTTTATTTACAGACAGAAGCATTTACAGACCAGCTCAAACGGTTTATTTTAAAGGCATCGCCATGAAAACAGAAGATAACAAATCTGAAGTTTTAGATAATCAAGACGTAGAAGTTGTTCTATATAATACTAATCACGAAAAAGTAAAAGAACTACAATTAAAGACAAACGATTTTGGGTCTGTTTCTGGAGAATTCATTCTACCAAACTCCGGTCTAAATGGCGCTTATTTTATAGAAATCAAATCCCGTTCTGGTAATATTGACATAAGAAGCACTGCTTATTTTTCGGTTGAAGAATATAAGCGTCCAAAGTTTGAAACTAAATTCACCCCTGTTACAGACACTTATAAAATTAACGATTTAATAAATGCTAAAGGTAAAGCCTTAGCCTTCGCAGGCATTACAATTACCGATGCTAAGGTGGTTTATCGTGTACAACGAAAAGTACAATACCCGAACTGGTATTATTGGTATCGTCCGTATTTTAATAGCGAACCACAAGAAATAACGCATGGAGAAACAACCACCAATGATAAAGGTGAATTTGAAATTAAATTTAAAGCACAACCAGATCAAAGTATAGATAAATCGAGCTTACCCGTTTTTAAGTATGAAATTACAGCCGATGTAACAGATTTAAATGGAGAAACTAGAAGTGCAACAACGGTTATCAATGTTGGATACCATGCCTTAATAGCGACTTTGAGTGTTGATTCTGTTTTAGATAAAACTCAAAAAGATCATCTTATTAATATTGATACAAAAAACCTTAATGGTGAATTTATTGATGCTAAAGGTTCTATCAAAATTTATAAGCTGAAGTCACCAAATTCAGTATTAAGAACACGTCCTTGGGAAGCACCCGATTATCAAGATATGTCTTCAGAAGCATTTAAAACCTTATTTCCACACGATGCTTTTCAAGATGAAGACAATTCGAAAAACTGGAAAAAGGGTGACTTAGTTTTTCAAAAAGACTTTAATACTAAAACGGCTAAAACCATTCCGTTAGGAACTATTAAAAAATGGCAGTCGGGTCAATATTTAATTACTTTAGAAAGTGAAGATAAATTTAGACAACCTGTAAAAGATGAAATTAAAACAACATTATTCAGTTATTCTGATAAAACTTTGGCAGACCATCAATTATTTAGTGTTTCTACAGACAAAGATCAATACAGTATTGGAGAAAAAACTAAATTAACGTTTGCTTCTGCAGCTGAAAACATTAACGTTACAGTGTCTATTGAAAAGGATGGAGAAATTACTAAATCTGAAATTATTCAACTTAATAACAATAAAAAAAGCATAACGATTCCTGTTACAAAAAACGACTTAGGCGGTTTTACTGTAAACTATAGCTTTGCTGCATTTAATAGTTATCAATCGGGTTCGGTCGCGATTTCCGTGC
Source organism: Algibacter sp. L1A34 (assembly GCF_009796805.1). Lineage (NCBI taxonomy): Bacteria > Pseudomonadati > Bacteroidota > Flavobacteriia > Flavobacteriales > Flavobacteriaceae > Algibacter > Algibacter sp. L1A34. The sequence continues at coordinate 191,551 of NZ_CP047029.1, forward strand.
CATACCCAAAATCTAATTTAGAAATTGAAACGGTAACTTTTAGAGATAAACTGCAACCAGGAATAGACGAAAATTGGCAATTTAAAATTAAAGGTCCACAAGGTGAGAAAGTAAGTGCAGAGATTTTAGCGAGTATGTATGATGCTTCTCTAGACCAGTTTAAACCACATGCTTGGAATTTTAACCCAATTCAAAACCCAATATATTACACCCAAAATAATAGTCGAGCGCAAACAAGTTTTGGTACGAGTCATTTTAGAGTTTATAATGACTACATAAATGCAAGATATCCTGAACAATATTATGACCAATTGGATTGGTTTGGTTTTAATTTTGGTAGACAAAACCAGAACATCATGATTCGTGGTATGGCAAGCGTAGCTAAAAAACTAAGTGGCCGTGTTGCAGGTGTGCAATTAAATAGAGAAAAAATGCCTGCTCCCGAAATGGTAATGGAAAGCGAAATGTCTAATTTAGATGACACTGTAATTGTTGGCTATGGAACTGAGAGGAAAAGTGATATTACAGGAGCTGTAACAGAAGTAAATTCAGATACTCTTTCAGAAAAAAACGAAAATTTCGACACAGTACAAATCCGTAAAAACCTCCAAGAAACGGCTTTCTTTTTTCCACAGCTAAAAACTGATGAAGATGGAAATATAAGTTTCAGCTTCAATACACCCGAAGCTTTAACCCAATGGAAATTGCAATTGCTAGCACATACAAAAACATTAGAAAGCACCACAAAAACATTAACTACAGTTACCCAAAAGGAACTAATGATTACACCAAATGCGCCACGCTTTTTACGTGAAGGTGATAAAATTTCAATTAGCACAAAAATTTCAAATCTTACAGAAAAAGAACTTTCTGGTCAGGCTAAATTATTTTTAACAGATGCTTTAACAGGAAAAGATATTAATACCGATTTAGGAATTGCTGATGCTCGCAAAAACTTCAAAGTCGATGCTGCAGGAAACACACAAGTAACGTGGAGTTTAACCATTCCAGAAAATGTGCAAGCTGTTCAATATAAAATTGCAGCAAAATCTGGAGATTATAGCGATGGTGAACAAAATGCTTTGCCAGTATTAAGCAACCGTATGTTGGTTACCGAAACATTACCAATGTGGGTAAGAAGCAATGAAACTAAAACATTCACATTAGATAAGTTGAAAAACAATAATTCTACCACTTTAAAAAACCATAAACTAACTTTAGAAGTAACCTCCAACCCGGCTTGGTATGCTGTACAAGCACTACCCTACTTAATGGAATATCCATACGATTGTAACGAGCAAACTTTTAGCCGTTATTATGCGAATGCTTTGGCGAGCCACATTGCAAACTCAAACCCAAGAATTCAAGACGTTTTTAATCAATGGAGAAATACCGATGCCTTACTTTCTAACTTAGAAAAAAATGAAGATTTAAAATCTATTCTAATTCAAGAAACGCCTTGGTTACGTGATGCGCAAAACGAAACTGAACAGAAAAAACGTATTGCTTTATTATTCGATTTAAATAAAATGAATAACGAGTTGCAATCGGCTATTAATAAACTAGAAGTCAATCAAATGAATTCTGGTGCTTGGGCTTGGTTTAAAGGCGGTCGCGAAAATCGATACATTACACAACATATTATTACAGGTTTTGGCCATTTAAAACAACTTTCTGTTGTAGAGCCTAGCGGAAAAACTTCTGAAATGATTTTAAAAGCCATTAATTATTTAGATGATGAATTTGTTCAGGAATATAATGACATCAGAAAATATGATAAGAACATGGATCTAAACTTAGACCATTTAAGTTATACACAATTGCATTATTTATACATGCGAAGCTTCTACCCTAACATTAAAAAATCTAAAGAAGTTGAAACAATTATCAAATATTATGGAACACAAATTGAGAAATATTGGTTAAGTCGCTCGCTTTATGCTAAAGGCCTAATGTCCCTTATTTCTCACAGAAATAATGCTCCCGTTATGGCTTCCAAAATTATAAAATCGCTAAAAGAAACGAGTATTACTTCGGAAGAATTAGGCATGTATTGGAAAGCAAACACCAATTCATGGTTTTGGTATCAAGCACCAATTGAAACACAGGCTTTATTAATTGAAGCCTTTTCTGAAATAGAAAACGATACAGAAACAATTGATAATTTAAAAATCTGGTTACTTAAAAACAAGCAAACCAATCGTTGGAAAACCACCAAATCTACAACCGATGCCGTGTATGCTTTATTACTGCAAGGTAGCGGTTGGTTAAGCGTAACCGATGCTGTCGACATTGTTTTAGGCGGACAAAAAATTGAACCATCAAAACTAGAAGATGTTAAAGTTGAAGCCGGAACGGGTTACTATAAAACATCTTGGAATACTTCGGAAATTAAACCGGAAATGGGAGAAGTTAGTATTTCTAAAAAAGGAGCAGGTATTGCCTGGGGTAGTTTATACTGGCAATATTTCGAAGATTTAGATAAAATTACTTCTGCTGAAACACCTCTTAAATTGAATAAAAAACTATTCTTAAAAACGAATACTGATACTGGTGAAGAAATTTCTAAAATTAACAAAAACACACATTTAAAAGTTGGAGATTTAGTTCGTGTTCGAATAGAACTTAGAAGCGACCGAGCGATGGAATTTATACATATGAAAGATATGCGTGCCGCCGGTTTTGAACCTATAAACGTAATCTCAACTTACAAATGGCAAGATGGCTTAGGCTATTATGAAAGTACTAAAGATGCTAGTACAAACTTCTTTTTCGATTATTTACCAAAAGGTGTTTACGTTTTTGAATATGATTTGCGCGTCAATAACGCCGGAAATATGAGCAATGGCATCACAACGATACAAAGTATGTATGCTCCAGAATTTAGCAGCCATAGTGAGGGTGTACGAGTTGTGGTAGAGTAAGAAACTTAATAAAAAATAAAAATCCCCTTCAAGTTTTAAATTTGAAGGGGATTTTTATTTTATGAGATTTCTGTTATAACAAATACTCAACACTTTAATTAAAACTCCAGTTCTTATAACTACTAGAAGCTTCTAATTTATTTTCTAAACTATCTTCTAACTCTGGAAAGAAATCAATTCCTGTAAGTTTTTCAACTTCATCCACAGATACAACAAACTTATATAAAGGTTGTTTAGACTCTACGCTAGGCATTAAAAATGCTATCATTTTAGTTTTACCCGAATTATTATCGATTAAAACTTTATAAAACTTATTTGGAACAGCAACATGCTCGTCACCAATGGTTTTCATGTTCCCTTTTAAAACACCTCCAGTAACAACAAAAACACCATTGTATTTACTTGCCCAATAACGCACTTTTTGTTCTAGAGTATTCCAAATTCCTGCGTTAAAGTCATGTTTCTGCGGACTAATATTACTTGTTAAAAAAGTCTCATCGTAAGCTTCTTTAGTATAACGTCTATCTCCCGCAGGACAAAGATGCCCACGATCGTAACCCGATTTTTTATAATTACGCCAATCTGCCGCTCCTGTATTTACCGCTTTATCAATTTCAAAATACGGTCGTTTAAAATCGTTTTTAGATAAGTGTGATTTCTTTAACTCGTAAGCCACCCATTCTGCTTGTTCAAAAGGCTCACTATATGAAAGTGAATACCCATCATGATGCACAATTTGCCCTGTAGTACTTGTTGGTAAAAAATACTCGTTGGTATCCGATTTAGACTGCCTGCCTTCGGTTATAATTTCGGTTTTCTCTTCTTCATTTAAAAAATGCTCATAACCATAAATTACTACAAGAATAATAGCGGCAGCGATAGATAATAACTTCCTTTTATTCATTATTCTAAAACAAATTCTAAAGGTTCACCAATTGTAAAATTAGGGGCATTAATATCTAGTAATGCTGAAATGGTTGGTGCAATATCTGTAATTTCAGTTTTCTTAACTGTTTTTCCATGTTTTATACCTTTTCCGAAGAATAAAAGAGGCACATGTGTATCATAATTTAAACCACTACCATGTGTAGAACCCGTTTTTCCGTAGGAAATATAAGCCGGATCTTGAAGAACTAAAACATCACCAGATCGTTTTTGATTATATCCATTTTGAAGTAATTTTTCAATCCCTACAGTAAATGAAGCTTTCCCCATTGTTGTTGCTGTGTATGCTTTATAAACATTAGTATAATTAATTATTTCATTAACTACAACATCTTGAACATCTTCTAAATTTAAGTTTAAGCTTTTAATTTTTTCACGGTTCAAAAATATTTGATTGTTACTTATGTTTTCAATTAAATCTCCAGAGTTAAAAGTTGTTTTCATAAATGCTTCCAACTTTGTTCTCATCGCTTTATTATTCAAATATCCAGCTGGAATTTTTTTAGATTTCATATAAGCGGGTACATTAATAGCACCGTGATCTGCGGTTAAAAATACCGTATAATTTCCTTTACCAACTTCTGCATCCAATCCTTTAAAGAAACGCTCTAAATCTTTATCTAAACGTAAATACGTGTCTTCAATTTCTTTAGAATTAACACCAAAATTATGACCAACATAATCGGTACTAGAAAAACTAACTGTTAAAACATCTGTAAATTCATCTTTTCCTAAATCTTCGCCTTTTAGGGCTGCTAAGGCAAAATCTGCTATTAAACTATTTCCATAAGCTGTTGCTTTCAAAATATCATAACCTCCGTTTGTCTTTTTTAACTCATCTAAATCATAAGGAAATGTTGCTGTTTCTTTTCCTTTAAATCCGCCTTCAAAATCGTTTAAATCATTTCCACTTTCAGCATAAGTATCAATATCATATAAAGTATTCCATGTTTTAAGATATGATTTTGCACTACCTGATGAATTAAATTTTGTTACCCATTTTGGTAATTCATTCATATAAAATGTACTAGAAATAAAATTCCCTTCATTTTTTCCTTGAAACCAATATGCAGCATTCGCTGTATGTCCTGCAGGTAAAATGGCTCCACGATCTTTAATTGAAATACCGATAGTTTTTCCTCGCATTTGCGTGAACAATCTATTTTCATCAGCAAATGTTGTTGTTTTCATACGTTGCGAAGACATTTTTCCCGCATCCGTTTTGGTGCCTACGGATTCCATTGAATCGTCTTGAGCGCAATACACCATAGTTTTCAATTCCTTATCAAACCAATTATTTGCAATAATACCGTGATATTTTGGTGTAGTTCCAGTATAGATTGAAGCGTGACCAGGACCTGTATAAGTTGGTACATAATTAAAATGATTGTTTTTACAATTAAAGCCTTCATTCATCATACGCTTAAAACCTCCTTCGCCGTACCTATTAGCAAATCTTGTTAAATAATCGTAACGCATTTGATCTACCACGATTCCAACTACTAGTTTTGGATTAGACTCATCAGATTTGTTTTGTGCTTTAGTCGACAAGCCCAACACAAGGACTACAGCTAAAAGAAAAATGTTTTTATTCATTATAATAGGTTTAAGGCTCAAAAATACATATTTTAAAAACATGTTAATTTAAAATAATCGTTAAATCCGAGTAACTTTTTTTACTTTAGCACTTCAAATTTAGATATGACGTACCTACATAATATAGGAGCTTATTTTTTAATGATTGTCGAAATGTTTCGCAAGCCAACAAAATGGGCTGTAATGAAGCAATTAATATTAAAAGATATTGACGACTTGATCATTGGATCGCTTGGCATTGTTGCCTTTATTGCCTTTTTTGTTGGTGGTGTTGTTACCATACAAACGGCTTTAAATATTGATAATCCATTAATCCCAAAATATTTAGTTGGCTTTGCAACAAGACAATCTATTATATTAGAATTTGCACCAACATTTATTTCGATAATTATGGCTGGTAAAGTAGGATCTTTTATTACATCCAGCATTGGAACCATGCGAGTTACCGAACAAATCGACGCCTTAGAAGTTATGGGTATAAACTCATTAAACTACTTAGTTTTTCCTAAGTTTATTTCTTTAATGCTATATCCTTTTTTAATATCAATTGCTATGTTTTTAGGTATTCTTGGTGGAATGGCAGCTTGCGTTTTTGGAGGTTTTAGTTCCTTGGAAGATTATACTACTGGAATACAAATGGATTTTATACCGTTTCATATTACTTATGCTTTTATAAAAACGTTTGTGTTTGCTTTTTTACTAGCAACGATTCCTTCTTTTCATGGATATTATATGAAAGGTGGTGCTTTGGAAGTTGGAAAAGCAAGTACCACATCGTTTGTTTGGACTAGTGTTGCCATAATTCTTTTAAATTATTTACTAACCCAAATGCTGTTAAGCTCATGATTGAAGTCAAAGATTTACATAAATCGTTTGGAGACGCGCATATTTTAAAAGGGATTTCCACCACTTTTGAAAAAGGAAAAACCAACCTTATTATTGGGCAAAGTGGATCGGGTAAAACCGTATTTTTAAAATGTTTATTGGGTTTATTTGATTATGAAGAAGGCTGTATTGCCTACGATGGCCAAATATTTGCTCAACTTACAGAGGATGAAAAGCGAAATATGCGCGCAAAAATTGGTATGGTCTTTCAAGGAAGCGCCTTGTTTGATTCTATGACAATTGCCGAGAACGTTATGTTCCCACTACAAATGTTTACCAAACAAAGTAAAAGCGAAATGGAAGATCGTGTAGATTTTGTTTTAAAACGTGTAAACCTAGATGATGCGCATAAAAAAATGCCAAGTCAAGCTTCAGGCGGTATGCAAAAACGTGTCGCAATTGCTCGTGCTATTGTTAACAAACCTAGGTATTTATTTTGTGATGAACCTAACTCGGGATTAGACCCAAAGACAGCTATTGTAATTGATAATTTAATTCAAGAAATTACAGATGAATACCAAATAACAACCGTAATAAATTCGCATGATATGAATTCGGTTATGGAAATTGGTGAAAAAATCGTATTTTTAAAAGATGGTTTAAAAGCTTGGGAAGGCTCTAAGGATAACATTTTTAGAACCGATAACGAGGTAGTTACCGATTTTGTGTATTCATCAAACTTATTTAAAAAAGTTCGTAAAATGTACTTAGAAGAGAATAGTTGAAAATTGTAATCATCCTATTCTACTTCTAAAAACAGTTAATATTAATTAATTTCGTTTTATAATTACAACCTTTGTTTTAAGCTCTTGTTTTAACCAATCTCCAAGTTGTTTTTCTTTTATAATTACCAAGCTATCATTTAGTGATTCGCTCCACTTTACAGTAGCAACATCTAAAGTATCTGTATTTATAAAATCTTTAGATTCAAGAGTTTTTGCGTAACTAAAATACTGTAAATCGTTGAACCTAACTTTTGCATCGCGCGAAAGATTAGTAAAAGACACCGTGTTTTTCTCTGCATTTACAACACGAAGTTCTTCTCGTATCACATCAATTTCTGCTCTTAAACTAGAAATAACATGATCTTTTTCATCTAAATCCTCAATAGCTCTATCGTAAGCATCAGATATTTTATCAAAACTTCTATTTTTATTACCAAAAATCACTAATTCAAAATCACTAATTTTTGAGTAACTTTTAACTTCATTTCTCAAATCGGATTCTGTTGCATCCGTTATTTCACCATTAAAATAAAGTGTTATCTTTTTTTCGTTTGAATCTAATGTTCCATTTTGAAACCATAATTCTCGATTCATTTTAATTTCATTTGAAATAAAATTGTTGTAATCATTCTCATAACCACTACTCTTCAATACTCTTAAAAAAGTTATGGTTGGATAAATCATGACAACCAACGCTACCAACAACGCAAATCTAGCCGTTCGTCTTCTTTTGGCAGAATTAGCATATTTAAGCATAGGAAACCTTAATACTTTAAGTACAAGAAATGTTGCCAAAGCAATAAAAATAGTATTGATGGTAAACAAATTCATGGCTCCTAAAAAGTAGGTAAAATTACCATGAGCTAAGCCATAACCAGCTGTACACAAAGGTGGCATTAATGCTGTAGCAATAGCAACACCAAAGATTACCGAAGCAATGGTTCCTTTTTTAGTACGCGCAATAATTAACGCCAAACCACCAAAAAAAGCAATAAGTACATCACGAATATCGGGTTTTACACGACCTAATAATTCTGAAGTTTCTTGATTTCCTAACGGGAAAAACTTAAAAAACAAAAATGCCGTTAATAAACTTAGCACAATCATGGTTGCTAGGTTTATTAACGATTTTTTTAAGGTATCAATATCGTTTATGGCAATGGATAAACCTATTCCCAAAATAGGCCCCATAAGAGGAGAAATTAACATGGCTCCAATTACAACAGCGGTTGAATCGGCATTTAACCCAATAGAAGCGACAAAAATAGAACAAATTAAAATCCATGCCGTAGCGCCCTTAAAAGGAATATCGGCTTTAATAGCTTCAATTGTTGCATCCCGGTCTGTATCTTCACGGAAATCTAACAATTCTTTAAAAAATACCTTAATGCTCTTAAATAATCCTTCTGCGTCTTTCTTTACAGCTTTTTTAGATTCCTCAACATCTTGATTTTTTTTTGCTTGAATCTCTTCTTCAGAAAAATTGAATTTATGTTCTTCCATGGTTTATTAATTTGCAAAAAACTTTTAAATTTTAGTTGCCATGCTTTTCGTTAAGCCTTTTTAAAACTAGTTTTATATCTTGTTCTTTACTTTTAGGGTAAATTAATAAAGCATCATCATTATCCACTATTATATAGTTGTCCAAACCATCGATAATCACCTTTTTACCAAGTTTAGTTCTTATCATATTACCTTTAGCATTTTCTACTAAACTTTTAGAATTTAAAATAGCATTATCATCCTCATCCTTATCAAGTTTATCGTATAAACTTCCCCAAGTTCCTAAATCGTTCCAATCAAATTCTGCCCCTATCACGTAAACATTTTTAGATTTCTCCATGATAGCATAATCTACCGATACGTTTTCTGCTTTCGGGTAATTTTCCTTTATAAAATCCTCTTCCAATTCGGTATTATAAACTGGAATTCCAGATTCAAATAACTGATATAATTCTGGCTGATTATTTTTAAATGCTTTTAAAACACTCTTTGCACTCCACATAAAAATACCTGCGTTCCATAAAAAATTACCTTGGGCAATAAATGCTTTGGCCGTTTCATAATCTGGTTTTTCTCTAAATTGATTTACTGGTTTAATAACTTTAGTTGAATCTTTATCGAATTCAATATAACCAAAACCTGTATTTGGAAATGTAGGTTGAATTCCTAACGTCATTAACGCATCATTTTCTGAGCAATAATTAAAAGCTTCTTCTACATTTTTTGAAAACGTTTGTTCATCTTCAATCCAGTGATCACTTGGAGCTACAATCATTAAAGCATCCGGATTCTCTTTTTGAATTTTTAAAGATGCATATAAAATACAAGGTGCTGTATTTCTCATGGCTGGCTCTAAAACTACTTGTTTTTGAGTTACTTCTGGAAGCTGTTCTAAAACCAAATCGTTATAGCGCTCGTTTGTTAATATGTATATGTTTTCCTTAGGAATTAATCGTGATAGACGCTGAAATGTTTTTTGAATAAGTGTATCACCAGTTCCGAGCATATCGTGAAATTGTTTTGGAAAATCACTTGTACTAACAGGCCAAAACCTAGATCCAACTCCGCCTGCCATCAATATGGCATAATAATTTTTATTCATTTTCTACTTTATTTGTGCTAGAAACTCAAATGAAATTCTAGCTTATTAATATTATTACTTTATTTCTTTTTTTAGAAATTAAATTAGTTCAACCTCTGCATTTGGATTAAACAAATATAACCTTCCTGTTTTAATTTCAACACACTCAAATCGTTTTACCCGTTTTTGTCCCATTTTAAATACGCGACCATTATATAATTTAAAGGTTACTCCTAAGGGTATTTCAAACACATAAGTTTTATCGTTTGGCTCGTCAAATTGCTTTAAAGCAAACGCTAATTTAATATCTGTATCACTAGAGGCTTTTGGATTTTTAAAATGCTGCGCTAAAAGTGGCAATAGATTATTTGGGAAAATATTTGGGTTTAAAAATGGTAACATTAAATGCTGAAAAGTGTGCTTCCACTCTAAACCATGGGGTTTTATATATTTACCATAAGCTTTATAGGTTTCAAAATGGGCTATTTCATGAATAAGCGTTATTAAAAACCGGTATTCATTTAAATTCGAATTTATTGTTATTTGATGTTTTCCGTTTGGCAATTGCATATAATCTCCATGGCGCGTTTTACGTTCGTTTTTTATTTTAACAGAAAGGTTATCATGTGCTAAAAGATTTAAAACTTGAACTAAAGAATTGCTCGGAATATAATTTTTGAGTAGGTTCTGCATTAAGACAAAAATAATAATTGTTGAAACAACACACTTATTTTTTAAGAGAAAAAAAATAAAAACTTGAAAAACTATTATTAAAAATCTGACGAATCATAAAATATATTTTTAGTGTTTCCTATATATTAAGATTGCTTTAAATCTTATAAAGATTGCTAATAATTCATAAATATTGGCTAACTTATATTTTTTTAAAATTATTTAACTCGTAAATAAATCATCATAAAAAAACAATTACAGTTAAAAAACTATATTTTTTTTAACAAATATTAATAAACCATATGCTTTATTTACTTAAATTCACAAAACATTAATTATTTTTCAACAAATACTTATATTTGAGCATAACACTTGGAGCTTATGAAAGACAATAACCTATTCTCACATTATGAGAAACTTGCTAGTACTTGGGACGAAATGTATAACGACAATGCCGAATTCAGGAAGCAATATGAAGGTTTTATTAAATATTTAGAAAACACATCGCCTGAAAAGCTTACAACGAAAGAGGACCTTGCTAAACAGCTCTTTATGAGTCAAGGTGTTACTTTTACGGTGTATAACGACAATGAAGGTATTGAAAAAATATTTCCGTTCGATATTGTTCCAAGAATTATAACGGCTGACGAATGGCAAAAAATAGAAGCAGGTATTAAACAGCGCCTTAAAGCATTAAATCTCTTTATTAAAGATATTTATAATGAGCAGTTTATTATAAAAGATGGTATAATCCCTGGTGAACTAATTTATTCTTGTCCTAGTTTTTTACGCGAAATGAAAGGTGTAAAAGTACCGCATGATGTTTATGTTCATATTTCTGGTGTTGATTTAATTAGAAATAATGATGGAGAGTTTTACGTTCTTGAAGATAATTTAAGAACACCTTCAGGAGTGAGTTATATGCTAGAAAACAGAGAGATCTCAAAACGTTTGTTTCCTGGTATTTTACCAAAAAACAATGTTAGATCGGTATCTGACTATCCAAACTTATTATATAAAAAACTTAAAGAACTTTCAAAAATAACAAATCCAAACATTGTTCTACTTACTCCGGGAATCTATAATTCCGCGTATTACGAGCATACTACTCTAGCTAGATTAATGGGTATTGAATTGGTTGAAGGTAGCGATTTGGTTGTTAAAAACCATTTTGTTTACATGAAAACAACCAACGGATTAAAACAAGTTGATGTTATCTATAGACGTGTGGACGATGATTATTTAGACCCGCTAGAATTTAATGAAAAAAGTGTTTTAGGTGTTGCTGGAATTATGGCAGCATACAGAAAAGGAAACGTAAATATTGTAAATGCACCAGGAACAGGAATTGCCGATGATAAAGCCGTTTACATTTATGTCCCAGACATGATTAAGTATTATTTAGACGAAGAACCTATTCTAAAAAATATTGAAACCTACCAATTAGGAAGACCAGATGAACTTGCGTATGTTACAAAAAACGTAAAAGAAATGGTTATCAAAAAAACCGATGGTAGTGGCGGTTATGGCATGCTTATGGGCCATGAAGCTTCCGATGACGAAATTAAAGATTACTTAGATAACGTTAGTAAAAAACCAGAAAACTTTATAGCACAACCTATTTTAAGACTATCAACTGCACCGTGTTACATAGACGGCAAATTATCGCCGAGATGTATAGATTTAAGACCTTTTGCTCTTTCTGGACGCGATGGTATAGATATTTGTCCTGGAGGGTTAACACGAGTGGCACTAAAAAAAGGCTCCTTAGTAGTTAACAGCTCACAAGGAGGAGGAAGTAAAGACACTTGGATTTTAGAATAATTTCATAAAAAATAAACATGTATGTTAAGTAGAGTAGCAAATAATCTTATTTGGTTAGATAGGTATATGGAACGCGGAAACGGTATTTTAAGTTTACTAAAAGTAAATTTATCTACCAATCAAGACTCTCCAGAATTATTTTCTTGGACACCAATTATTAAAAATTACACCGCATATGATAACGAATACCATACAGAAGATGCTTTAGAATGTATCGACTTTATGGTCTTTAATACAGACAACTCCAACTCTATTCTTAATCTTGTTACAAAAGCAAGAGAAAATGCACGTAGTGTACAAGAGCACATTTCTAGAGAACTTTGGTTATGTGTTAATAATTACTATCTATTTCTTACAAATAAAGATTTACGAAAAAAACTAGGAGAGGAAGATCTTGCGCAGTTTTTAGAAGATTTACGCAAACATCATCTTATCTATAACGGAACAACCGATGTTACTCAAGAGCGTGGTACGTCTTATTATTTTATGAATATTGGTAAATTCTTAGAACGTGTTAATCTAATAGCCGATTTTACTTCGCTTAAACTTACCGAAATTGGAAATACTTCTGATAATTTAGAAAAAAGTTTTTATTGGAAAAACCTGCTTCTGTCTATTGGAGGTTACCAATTATACTTAAAAACACATAAATCTTCTTTTAACGAAGACCATATTATCGAAATGGTATTTCAAGATAAATTATTTCCAAGATCTGTTTATTACTGTGTTAATAAATTAAGTAGAGCTATTACTCGTTTAATTGAAACCAATGAACTAGAAAAAAGCAACTTAGAATTTCTAATTGGTAAACTTGAAAGTTCTATAAAGTATACTACTATTGAAAATATTAATGACCAAGGATTAAATAATTTCATACAAAGCATTAAAGAGGATATAAGTAATATCTCTAGTAATATCAATGCTGTTTACAACTCTAAATAACTGATTAACAATCGCAATCATGGCTACATTTTTCATCAAACATATAACAAAATATAATTATAGCGCTCCCGTAATTGATGGCGCAACTTTAACGAGGTTACACCCAATAAACGATAATTTTCAAAAAGTACTTTCACACCTAATTTCAATAACAAACAATCCTTTTATTGAAACGTTTACAGACTTTTATAATAATCGTGTGGGTACCTTCATGCTCATTGAACCACATGATGAATTAAGTGTTATATCTGAAATCGAAGTTGTTACATCTCCCAAATTAATCCCAGATGATAGCGTTGATAAAACAGCACAATGGGAAGAATTAAAAAGAATAAAAAACACAATAGAGTTTATTGATTTTACAAAGTATAAACCCTTCAGCGGAAGCAAAGAAGTTTCAGATGTTATTTTAGATCTCATGTTGAAAACTAAATCGCCTTTTCAAGCTGTTCTTGCACTTTGTGAATACGTACATACTAATTTCGATTATAAGCCTGGTGTTACAAATGTAAAAACACCGCTAGACGAAGCTTGGAAATTAAAAGAAGGCGTTTGTCAAGATTTCACCAATGTAATGCTACAAATGGTTAAAATGCTTGGTATTCCAGCCCGTTACGTAAGTGGTTATATTTGTCCTAATGAAGAAATGACAAGAGGTGAAGGAGCCACACACGCTTGGATAGAAGCATATATTCCATTTTATGGTTGGTTAGGAATAGACCCGACAAACCATGCCATTGCTAACGAAAACCATGTACGCTTAGCTATTGGAAGAAATTATAGCGATTGCGCACCTGTTAAAGGTGTTTTTAAAGGCAATGTAGAATCTGAAATGAGCGTTAAGGTTACTGTTAAAACTGATAAAAACGAAGATAAACCAAGTGCACCTGCTATAAATACAAAAGAACCTGCTAACAGTTATAAACGAAGTTTAGTAGTTAAAAAGGAACAAAATCAAAACCAGCAACAGCAGCAACAGCAGCAATAGACTTATTTCTTTCTATCGATAACATAATTAACCATTAATTCTAATGATTTTTTATATTCCGAATCTGGATACTTTTGAAGTAATTCTAAAGCTTCCATTTGAAATTCTGTCATTTTAGAAACCGCATAATCTAAACCACCATTATTTTTAACAAAAGCGATAACTTCCTTAACACGTTTGGTGTCTTTATTATGATTTTTAATAGAATTGATAAGCCATTTCTTATCCTTTTTAGAGGCACCATTTAACACGTTAATTAAAGGCAAAGTCATTTTTTGCTCCTTAATATCAATACCTGTTGGTTTCCCTATTTGTGTATCTCCATAATCGAACAAATCATCTTTTATCTGGAAAGCCATACCAATAAGCTCACCAAATTTACGCATGGTTTCTACATGTTCAGATTCTGGTTTTACCGATGCTGCACCTAAACTGCAACAAGCGGCAATTAATGTTGCCGTTTTCTGGCGAATAATTTCGTAATATATATCTTCTGTAATGTCTAGTTTTCGTGCTTTTTCTATTTGAAGAAGTTCACCCTCGCTCATTTCGCGAACGGCAATCGAAATAATTTTAAGTAAATCGAAATCGTTATTATCTATAGACAATAACAAACCCTTTGATAATAAAAAATCACCAATTAAAACAGCTATTTTATTTTTCCAAAGTGCATTTACAGAAAAGAAACCACGACGACGATTACTATCGTCTACCACATCATCATGCACTAAGGTTGCCGTATGGATAAGTTCTATAACAGATGCTCCACGATAGGTACGCTCGCAAACTTCACCATTTGAGACCATTTTGGAAACCAAAAAAACGAACATAGGGCGCATTTGCTTTCCCTTTCGGTTAACGATATAATGTGTGATACGATTAAGCAAAGCCACTTTGCTAGACATGGAAAGCAGGAACTTTTGTTCAAAAAGATCCATTTCGTAAGCTATAGGTTGCTTTATTTGTTCTACTATTTTCAAGCTCAGATATTAAAGAAAATCAAATATAAGATTTACAAGTTTATATACTAAATGATTTATGATTTTATATGAATTGCCGAGTACTTTCAGCTTTAAATTAGTTATAAAAGATTAACTTTTATTAGCTAGTTGTCCACAAGCTGCATCAATATCTTTTCCACGACTACGGCGCACATTTACAACAATTCTGTTTTTTTCGAGCGTACTAATGTAGTTCTCTAAAGCTTCATTTGTTGCTTGTTGAAATTCGCCATCGTCAATTGGATTGTATTCTATAATATTCACCTTACATGGTACATATTTACAAAACTGAACAAAGGCATCAATATCTTTTTGGCTATCGTTTATACCCTTCCAAACCACGTATTCGTAACTGATTTTACGATTTGTCTTTAAGTACCAGTATTCCAAAGATTCTTTTAAATCTTTTAAAGGAAAAGTTTCATTGAATGGCATTATTTTAGTTCTTACCTCATCTATAGCGGAGTGTAATGATACTGCCAAGTTGAATTTCACTTCATCATCGGCCATTTTTCGAATCATTTTTGGTACTCCAGATGTGGAAACTGTAATTCGTTTTGGAGACATGCCTAAACCATCGGTAGATGTAATTTTATCAATAGCTTTAATAACATTATTATAGTTCATAAGCGGTTCGCCCATGCCCATAAATACAATGTTACTTAATGGACGGTTGTGATACAAACGGCTTTCTTTATCTATCGCAACAACTTGATCGAAAATCTCGTCGGGATTTAAGTTCCGCATACGTTTTAAACGTGAAGTTGCGCAAAACAAGCAATCTAAACTACAACCAACTTGGCTAGAAACACAGGCTGTGGTTCTCGTTTTTGTTGGTATTAAAACAGACTCTACTATTAATCCGTCGTGTAAACGTACTGCATTTTTTACCGTGCCATCGTTACTACGTTGCATGGTATCTACTTCTATATGATTAATTACAAAATTGTCCTCAAGCATTTGGCGAGTTTCCTTAGATACGTTTGTCATATCCTCGAAAGTATGTGCCGATTTTTGCCAAAGCCATTCGTAAACTTGGTTACCGCGAAAGGCTTTATCGCCATTTTCTACAAAGAAATCCCGAAGTTGTTCTTTGGTTAAGGCGCGTATATCTTTTTTATTATCTTTCATTTGGTTGCAAAAATAGTGAAAGCTTTTTCTTTTATAGCACTTGTTTTTATAAAGTCGTACTAATTTTAGGGTATACACTAAATTTAGCACATGGTTGCATTAGGGATTGTAGCGGCATCCTTTTTTGTGCTAACCTAATTATTTTAGGAAGATATCAACTTCGATTTAGAGCTAAATTTAAAAGTATTAAAACAAATTCCACACAAAAAAGATATAGCAAAAAGCCCGACCTGAAAGGGAATGCCCAAATTTTAAAACTACGAAATAGCCTTAAAAATTGATAAAAAAAAGCCTCATCGTTTATATGGATGAGGCTTAAGTTTTATTTTGATGGGATTAGATGATTAACATCGCATCGCCATAACTGTAGAATTTATATTTTTCTTTTACAGCTTCTTCGTATGCTTTTTTAGCAAAATCGTGTCCTGCAAATGCCGAAATCATCATTAAAAGTGTTGATTTTGGTGTATGAAAGTTAGTAATCATACAGTTTGCAATACTGAATTCGTATGGAGGGAAAATAAATTTATTTGTCCATCCCTCTACTTCGTTTAGTTTCCCGCTTGAAGATACCGCACTTTCTATGGCACGCATAGCTGTTGTTCCAACGGCACAAATACGACGTTTTTCGGCAAGTGCTGTGTTTACAATTTCTACGGCTTCTGCGTTGATTTTCAACTCTTCACTATCCATTTTATGTTTAGATAAATCTTCTACTTCTACTGGGTTAAATGTCCCTAAACCTACGTGTAACGTAACCTCAGCAAATTTAACGCCTTTAATTTCTAAACGCTTTAATAAGTGTCTAGAAAAGTGAAGTCCTGCTGTTGGAGCTGCTACGGCTCCTTCAGTTTTTGCATAGATAGTTTGGTAACGATCTTGATCTTCTGGTTCTACATCACGTTTAATGTATTTTGGAAGTGGTGTTTCTCCTAGTTCGTTTAATTTCTTACGAAATTCAGTATAAGATCCATCATATAAAAAACGTAATGTACGCCCTCTTGATGTTGTATTATCTATAACTTCGGCTACTAACGTTTCGTCGTCACCAAAATATAATTTATTTCCTATTCTTATTTTACGTGCTGGATCTACTAAAACATCCCAAAGGCGTTGCTCTTCATTTAATTCTCTTAATAAGAAAACTTCGATTCTTGCTCCTGTTTTTTCCTTATTCCCGTATAAACGGGCAGGAAAAACTTTAGTATCATTTAAAATTAAAACATCGTCTTCCTTAAAATAGTCGATAATGTCTTTAAACATTTTGTGTTCTATGGTCTGCTCTTTTCTGTTAAGCACCATTAAACGTGATTCATCTCTGTTTTCAGCTGGATATTCTGCTAATAATTCTTCTGGTAAGTTGAAACCAAAATGTGATAATTTCATTCAAAAAGGTTTTAAATTAATGTGTTATTATTTCTGAGCTTCCTCAAAAAAAATCTAACAACTGCAAATATACAATCTCAGGATAGGGGTTGTCAAGTAAATGCGTGTTTATTATTCGGTTATTTTAAACCCAATGGCTCTTAAATCTTCCCAAAACGTTGGATACGATTTTGATACCACAGCGGCATGTTCTATAATTATTGGTGTTTTTAGTGCTAAAGGTGCAAATGCCATAGCCATACGGTGATCGTTATAGGTTGCAATTGGCACTAACTCTTTTATTTTAGTAGATGGTGCAAGGTGTAACGATTTATCGGTAATTTTTACTTCACCGCCTAATTTTTCAATTTCGGTTTTTAAAGCTACTAATCTATCTGTTTCTTTAATTTTTAAGGTGTGTAATCCTATTAAATCGCAAGGCATACCTAAAGCAAAGCATGTTACTGCAATGGTTTGAGCTATATCTGGTGCGTTTTTTAAATCTAAACTTAATATTGATTCGCTAGGCTTTTCTTTTTTTAATGTGATAGAATTGCCGTTGAACGTGCTGCTTACTCCAAAATGCTTATAAATTTCGACCAATACAGAATCGCCTTGTAAAGAGTTCTCTTTGTATGATGATAATGTAATTTCTGTTCCGATTTCGGCAATGGCCGCAATACTGAAATAGTATGATGCTGAAGACCAATCGGACTCTACAACCAATGTTTTTGGCGTTAATTGTTTTGTGTTTGGTTTCACAGTAATAACATTACCACTAAATAATGACTCTACTCCTATTTCGTCTAATAAACTCAACGTCATTTTTATATATGGAACCGATGTAATTTCACCTTCTAAGGTTAATTCTAACCCGTTTTCTAACTTTGAAGCAATCAATAATAAGGCAGAAATATACTGGCTACTTACATTTGCTTTTAGAGATACTTTATGATTTGATAGTTTTTTTCCTGTAATTTTTATTGGAGGAAAACCATCGTTATCTACATAACTTATTTCAGCTCCAAGATCTTTAAGTGCTTCAACTAATATTTTAATTGGTCGCTCGGTCATCCGTTTAGAACCTGTAAGTGTTACCGTTCTTCCTTCTTGAATTGAAAAATATGCAGTTAAAAACCGCATAGCCGTTCCTGCGTGATGAATATCTACAACACTAGATTTCGAGCTTAATGCATTCGTCATTAAATTACTATCGTCCGAATTTGAAACATTTTCAACTTTAAATTCCGGATAAAGCGCTTGTAATAATAACAAACGGTTAGATTCACTTTTTGAACCTGTAATTGTAACTGCCGATTTTTGGTTTTCTAGTTTGGATTTATGAAGGGTAATATTCATTATAAAATTCTATACGGATTAAAGCCTGCTAATTTACTTTAATTTTTCGTTATTATGGTGCCTATCATGGTCACGTTTTCCTTTCTTGTACATTCTTTCATCGAATGCTTTTTGTAAATCGACTCCGGTTTGGTTTGCTAAACAAAGTACCACGAATAAAACATCGGCTAATTCTTCGCCTAAATCTTTGTTTTTATCACTTTCTTTTTCGCTTTGCTCTCCGTATCTACGGGCAATTATTCTAGCGACCTCTCCTACTTCTTCTGTAAGTTGAGCCATATTGGTAAGCTCGTTAAAATAGCGAACGCCGTGTTCTTTTATCCAATGGTCAACTTCTTTTTGTGCGTTTTGTATATTCATTATATTCTACTTAAAACTATTTGTTCGTTTTCTTTTTCTATCATTTGTGCAAAATAAGCTTTTAAAGCTTCGTAATATTGGGGAGTAACAATTGCCGAATTAATCTCATATGAAACAGAAAGTTGTATTGTATTTCCCTTACCATTAATTTGATAAACAAATTTACCCAAATGATCTGGTAATGCTAAAACAATAGGTTCTGGCAGACTTTCTATTTTATATCCTTCGGGAATTTTGACTACCAACTTACTATCTGTTTGAAATGGGTAACCAAAATCTACTGGAAACTCTCTTTCACTTAACTTAAAAGGGTTATCAGTTGTTCTTAGAAAAAATAATGGCGAAAAATACATTTTATCACCAATAATATCTGCTTGGCTTTCTTTTACAAATTTATAAGATTCTATAATAGGCTTACCTAAATCTAATCCGTTTTTAACGTCGTAATCTGAAATTTCGAGTCCATCGTACTTATTTTCTAATTTCTCAATAAAATCATCACGATCAACATCAATAAATTTTTCTCTAAACAATAGTGCTTTATGGCTCTTTTTCACACTTCTATACCCGCCAGACAAATCACCATTTTCAGTTAAACTACCCATGAAAAATATTGTATTTTCAGATATTTGTTTAGGGTATAAATCTATTAAAGTAGAACCGCCAGCTTCTGCAATAACACGACCTTGCCAATTTAAAGTTCTAAAAGGCAAAACATTAGGTATACTAAACCTACTTGTAGCATCTAAAAGCAGATCGCCTTCGTTTAATTTCACCATACTTACCACATAATTATAACCTTCTATTGTTGGGAATAATGGCACACCATGCTGCCTTGTACTAACCAAAACGGGATAAGCTCTAAGTCCTGCATGTTGCAACATAGCAGTAAGCATTAAATTAATTTCTGCTACATTGCCCGTTTGTTCTTTATATGCTTTTTTAACACCATCATCGGTACCATAGCCATAATATCCATTCCATTTCACTCTGCTCTTTACATAATTAAAGATTAATGCCGTGCGTTGCAACGGATTGGAAACTGTTGCTATAAGTGCATCAACATCATCTTCAAAATAACCTTTTTTATTTAGTTCTGCGCCAAAGTTAGAGTTATCATAAATAGTTTTTACTACATCCGTCCATGTTGTACTGTATGATTTTAATGGAGAATCTGGATACTTAGTATAAGACAACTCGAATTTTACAGATGATTTATAATTATTAATATTATTGACATAAGGTTCATCTTTTAGTGCTGGAACATCTTTCAAATCAAACTCTGTAATATTCTTTTTGAAAGCTAAATCCTCAGAATAAGACCTTCCTATGCTCGTTCTACTTGTGAGTTTTATTTTATCTGTTTGACTACTCCTCTTTGGTGTAATCATTAAATAACCTCTCGTACTTTCTTTAAAGTTAAAATATTCGGGAGCCTCAAATCGCGCTTCTATTTTTTTTACTGGAATACTATGCTGAAAAACAAACTCATCTACATTGTATATAAATGGTGAATTAATTCTATACTTATACTCTATAACAGAACCTGCTTTTATATTTGGCATAGTAAATTTATACTCATTGGTATATTTAGATAATTCTGTTTTAAAAATCCCATCTTTTGAAAGTTTGGTTTCTTCAATTTTACCATCAATCAAATTATATGTATACGCTTTTAAATTTCGAAGTTCCTCATCGGAACCTCCACTTGTACTCAATCGATTAGACTTTGTTGCATAATCAAACCCTTCTTGATTGTAAATCTTAATGCGCTCATGGATTTCTGTTATTAAACGAAAGCCACTTGGCTCAACATATTCATAATAAGATTTTCGATATTTATATAAATACGTTGCACTTGCTGAAGAATCTAAAGGATTAAACTTTTCTTGCAATTCTTCTTTAGATACTTTTCCAAAATGGTAATCTTGGGCAAATACGGTTAATGAAAAACAAAAGGTTACTAATAGTGAGGTTAGTTTCATAGTATCATTTTACTTTTTAATTAATGCTACTTTAGCATTATCGAGTTTTGATATTTCTTTATAAAAGGTTCTAAACGCAGCGTAATCTTCTTTAGGGAATTCGCCATCGTTTATAATAAATGTTCGTTTATATTTTATTTTAGAATTATCAATAGCCGAAATTTCAGTAATATAGCTACCGAAATCTGTTTCGAGCACCTGCCCTTTTGGTAATGATTCTATATTATAGTCCGTTGGTAAACTAATTTCTACCTCATCTACATCTTTAAAACCTCTATTTATTTTTAATGGAAGTTTTCTACTTCTATATCTGTCTGGAATATGCTGGTTTCTATTTAACACATTCAAATTAACCAGCATACGGTTCCCCACTTTTTTAGTATAATTATTCGCCTGAAAATCTATGTTTTCAACTAATTCTACGGTCTGTTTATCATTTTCAATATCTATGCTATTTATAGACATATTATTTATGTATTTCCAACGTTTTTTGTAATACACATCTAAATCACGTTCTGGTTCGGTTTCTAACCAATATTTATCGTTGTATTGAATACCTTTTGAGTTTACACTTACTTTAGCGTCGAGAGATCCATCGTTTAATATAGTACACAAACCATTTATAGTTTGTAAACTTTCATCCGGATTATATTTTTTGGTATGCTCTATTTTCCCTCCTTCTGATGAAATTACCAAAACATCTCTATCATCTGTAAAATCGCCAATAAAACCGAAAGGTAATTTCTGGCTCGTACATTCTAACCAAATATTTTCATTTTTATTTGGTATGTTTAGAATAACGTGATTACCCTGCATACCAGCAAAATCTTTCTCTAAGCTACGTTGTGAATCGCCTGCAAAAACTACGGAATAATTAGATTCTATACCTACCGCTTTAAGTAATGCTAACGTATAATTGGTAAGTGCTTTACAATCTCCATAACCTAATCTATCTACTTCCGAAGCATTAAAAGGTTTCCACCCACCTATACCTACTTGCACACTTATGTAGCGTACTTTATTTTGAACGTATTCGTATATCTTTTTTGCTTTTGCTACATCATCTGGCTCATTTTTAACTAATGCCTGAACCATCATTATTGTTCCTGCCGATAAATCGTGTGTGTTCTTAATTAAATCATGATACATCCAAGTTCCAAATTCATTCCAGTTTTCAACCACAGAACTCACACCTTCTAAAGTAAACTGTTTTGAAGCAAACATTACTTTTGGGATAACATCCGAAAAATTAGGACTATACTCTTCTGGCTTAATTGCCAAAATATCTTTTATTTCGTAATATATTTTAGTCGAAGAAACATCTTTATTAACCTTAAAACCTTCAATATTTTTCTCTTTTTTTCTAATTGAAAGTTCTTCAGGAAAACTTAACGTATAACTACTATTTTCTATACTTAAAAAATATTCATTCACAGGTGAAAACGAATTTATAAAAGCCGTGTTATTAGTTTCGTATTCCGAATTAAATTCAATGGTATACGGATATTTAATCGCTGTATATTCTAGATATTTTACACGAGAATCGGAATACAGTGTTCCTCCAGATACGGCGCTTACATCTCTAAAATCTTTTTCTTTTATTTTCTTAATCACTTTTCCGAAGTTATTATAAACCAGAACTTCTAATGTTTTAATGTTTACATTTTTATCGTAATACAAATAAGCATTAATAGCATCGTTCCCTTCTTTATTAAGTACGGTTACTATACGTTTTTCGGTAACCAACATGTTTCGAGAAGATTCTAAAACGATATCGGTATTATTTAACCTAACAACAGCATTTGCATGCTGTTTTAAGTTATCAGCTATACTAAAACTGGTGTATAAATTTTCTTGGGAAAAACTAAAAAGAGTTATAAATAAAAATAGTGTATTTAAAATACGTTTTAAAATCATGAAATGAGGTTAAGTTTATTTTATAGATAGGGAGTTTAGCTTTTTTTAAACAAAGTAAAACGGGCTAATCCTTATTTTTACTAAATTTAAAAACCAAAAACCTGATAGCTAATATAATAAAACACGGCATAAATATGTACTTAAATTCGCTAAAAATAACCTGAACACCGCGTTCTGATATAAATTTACCAATACCAATCGGTGAAACACGAATATCTTGAAATGGAAAGAAAAACCGGTCGTTATTAAAAGGAATAAAAAAGCCAACACCTTTTCCTCCAGAAGTCATTGCATCTAAAAGCCCATGAGACATTGTTGAAACGAAAATCACTAAAAACCAAATAACTTTATTACTTCGTCCTAAAGTAAACATTAAAAGTATTGCCCATAATAAAGCAAACACAATAGAATGTGTAAAGCCACGATGCCCTAAAGGAGAACTGTAAGCAACTCCAAAATTAAAACCAATAACATCAAAATCGGGTAAAATAGTTGAAAAAATTGCGGCAAGTAATAACCATTTTAAGTTTTGCTTATTAGCTACTTTCACTAAAGTATAACCAACTATACCGTGACCAAAAATAGATGCCATTATGCTTTATTTTTTGTATCTATAATTATAGTTACTGGGCCATCGTTAAGTAATTCGACTTTCATGTCTGCACCAAATTGTCCTTTTTGTATTGGTTTCCCCAAATCGGATTCTATTTGTTTTATAAAATCGTCATATAAAGGAATAGCAACATCGGGTTTTGCTGCTTTTATATAACTCGGTCGATTGCCTTTTTTAGTTGAAGCTTGAAGCGTAAATTGACTTACTATGATAACATCGCCATTTGTATCTTTCAGAGATTGATTCATCACACCATCTTCATCTGAAAAAATTCGAAGATTTACAATTTTGTTTGATAACCAACTAATATCAGTCTGTTCGTCTTCATTCACAATTCCTAAAAGGATTAAAAGTCCGTTTTGTATGTTGGCTACTTTTTCGCCCTTTATAGTAACGCTTGCTTTTGTAACGCGCTGAATAACTGCTTTCATTTTTTAATTGAATATTGCAAACCTTGTCGGTCTTAAAAAACCTTCTAACAAGTGTTTTTTAAATCTAAATTTATCCCTTACGGGGAAATGTCTCAACAATGAATAAAGAAGACTAATCCCAAATATCTGTTCGATAATGCTCATCTTCACCCTCAACAAGCTGTATATAACTTCTATAACGAGAATATTCAATATCACCTTTATCTAAAGCTTCTTTTACAGCGCACTTAGGTTCTTTAATGTGTAAGCAATTGTTAAACTTACAATCTTGTTTTAATGCGAAAAACTCAGGAAAATAATCTCCTATTTCTTCTTTTTCCATATCCACAACACCAAAACCTTTAATTCCTGGTGTATCTATAATTTGAGCACCAAAACTTAAATCGAACATTTCGGCAAAAGTTGTAGTATGTTGCCCTTGCATGTGTTGGGTTGAAATTGCTTTAGTCTTTATATTTAATGTTGGCTCAATGGCATTTACTAACGTTGATTTTCCAACGCCGGAATGACCAGAAAACAAACTTACTTTACCAGCCATCAAGGCTTTTACTTTATCTACATTTTTACCAGTAACGGCAGAAACTCCAATACACTCATAACCTATTTTACGATAAATATGAGCTAAATATTTTACTTCATCTAATGTATCTTGATCGAAAGTATCCGTTTTGTTGAATAATAAAACTGTTTTAATTGAATAAGCGTTTGCCGTAACTAAAAAGCGATCGATAAAACTGGTTAATGTTGGTGGATTATTAATGGTAATCATTAAAAAAACCTGATCGATATTTGCCGCAAGTATGTGAGTTTGTTTTGAAAGATTAACTGATTTACGGACAATATAATTGAATCGATCATGAATATTATGAATTATTCCCGACTCCTGATTGTTATCGGTTTCCAATTCAAAATCTACTATATCGCCCACAGCAATTGGGTTGGTACTTTTAATACCTTTAATTCTAAATTTCCCTTTTATTCGGCATTCGTAAGTATCACCCAATTCGGTTTTTACGGTATACCAACTTCCTGTAGATTTATAAACGCGTCCTGTCATATTCTCCAAAAATAATCTAAAAAAATTATTTAATGATTAAGACTAAACATATATTAGTAACTTAATTTTAAACAACCCAAAAAACAATGAAAAAACTATTATTTTCAATCTTATTCTTAACCATTACTATTGGTGCAACTTCTCAAACAAATCTTTATGAAAACCCTGAGTTTGATGAAATTGCTAAATCTCACAAAATTATTGCCGTTGTTCCTTTCAAAACACAAGTAAAACTGAGACCTAAACAAATGAAAGACATGAGCAACGAGCAGTTGCATAAGCTAGAAAAAGCAGAAGGCGAAGGCATACAAACAGCCATGTATTCTTGGTTTTTAAAAAGAAAGAAACGAGGTAAATTACTTTCTTTAGAAGTGCAAGATCCAAAAGTAACAACTGCTTTATTAAAAAGAAATGAAATAGACTACGATAATGTTTTAGACTACACTCCAAAAGAATTAGCTGATATATTAGAAGTAGATGCCGTAATATCTGGCGATTTTGAAACTAACAAACCGATGTCTGAAGGTGCAAGCGTAGCTTTAGGTGTGCTTTTTGGAGCTTGGGGAAGCACAAACAATGCAATAATAAACATGTCTGTACATAATGCCTTAGATGGTGTTTTACTTTGGAATTACAACAAAAAAGTAAGAGGAAGCATAGGTAGCTCTCCAGAAGATTTAATTAACATTTTAATGAGAAAAGCGTCTAGACGTTTAGCTTATACTAAAAACGATTAATCTTTTTATAGTCCTACTATATATTAGATTTGAATCCATAAAAAAAGCCTCGCTATGCGAGGCTTTTTTATATATCTAAATTAATAGTTACTATCCGTTAATCACTTTTTCTTGGTGATTAATAGATTCTTGGTGTACTGCTTTAAACATTTTTAAGATAAATTCTTCACTTAAACCATATTGCTCACCTTCTAAAACCATTTTACCTAAAATTTCGTTCCAACGTTTAGATTGCAAAACTGCAACGTTTTTCTGTTTTTTAAGCGCTCCGATACCATCAGAAGTTTTCATACGTTTTCCTAATAATTCAAGAATTTGATTGTCAACAATATCAATCTGTGCTCTTAAATTATCTAAAGAACTGTTGTATTCTTCTTCAGTATTAGATTCTTTTCTAATTTTCAAATCTCTCATAATTTGAACTAAAGTAGATGGCGTTACTTGTTGTGCAGCATCACTCCATGCATTGTCTGGATCGTAATGCGTTTCAATCATTAATCCATCAAAGTTTAAATCTAAAGCCGTTTGACAAACATCAAAAACCATATCTCTTTTTCCTGTAATATGAGAAGGATCGTTAATTAATGGAATATCTGGATATTTGTTTTGAAATTCAATAGCTAATTGCCATTCTGGAGTATTTCTATATTTTGTTTTTTCGTAAGTAGAAAATCCTCTATGGATTGCTCCAATATTTTTAACACCAGATTTATAAATTCTTTCGATACCACCTAACCATAAAGCTAAATCTGGATTTACTGGGTTTTTAATTAATACAGGCTTATCTGTTCCTTGTAAAGCATCTGCAATTTCTTGCATGATAAAAGGACTTACTGTAGAACGTGCACCAATCCATAATAAATCGATATCATGCTCTAAAGCTAATTTTACGTGAGCTGCATTAGCAACTTCCGTACAAACTTTCATACCAGTTTCAGCTTTTACTTTTTGTAACCATTTTAAACCTAAAGCTCCAACACCTTCAAACATTCCTGGGCGTGTTCTTGGTTTCCAAATACCAGCTCTAAAATAGCTTACATCGGTATCTTTTAGCTCATGCGCTATTTTTAATACTTGTTCTTCTGTTTCAGCACTGCAAGGTCCCGCAATTACTAATGGATGATCTAACTTTAAATCATCTAACCAAGTTCTCATTTCTTTCGTGTTTTCCATAATCTTAATCAAATTTCAAAATGAAATTCCAATTTCCAAACTTTGTTTTAATGTTTCGTATTGTGTTGAAATTGGAGATTTATTTTTTTTTCTAGGTTTAATGTATTCCGTTTAAAATATCTTTTATATAATTTGTACTTTCCATCTCTTTATAAATAGCTTCGAAATCGTCTTGTTCCATAAGCTCTTTAAAGTGAGATAAATTACTAATATACTCGTCTAATGTTTCAATAACATTGGTTTTATTTTGTTTAAAAATTGGAGTCCACATGGCTGGCGAACTTTTTGCTAAACGCACCGTCGATGCAAAACCACTGCCCGCCATATCGAAAATATCGCGCTCGTTTCGTTCTTTATCAATTACGGTTTTACCTAACATGAATGCGCTAATGTGCGATAAATGCGATACGTAAGCAATATGTTTATCGTGTGCTTCCGGATTCATATAGCGAATACGCATTCCAATATCACTAAACAGTTTTAATGCCTTTTCTTGTAGTTTGAAAGTTGTTTTTTCAACCTCACAAACAATATTCGTTTTTCCCTGAAACAATCCACTAATAGCAGCTCCTGGCCCAGAATGCTCTGTTCCTGCAATAGGATGCATGGCTAAAAAATTTCTACGTTTAGGATGGTTTTCAACCACTTTACAAATATCAACTTTAGTTGAACCTGCATCGACAACCAAACCTGTTTCTGGAATTAGATCCAAAATAGTTGGCAACAATTTTACGGTAGCATCTACTGGTATAGAAATAATTACCAAATCAGCATTTTTAAGATCGTCTAAAGTTGCTTTCCTATCAATTAAATTAAGTGCCAGCGCTTCATCTAGCGTGCTTTCCTTTCTGCTAATACCATGGATAATAACATCTGGTCTAAGTGCTTTGATATCCTTAGCCAAACTTCCTCCTATTAAACCTATGCCTATTGAATATATATTTTTCATTCTTCTCCCGAACTTTCTCCATAAGAGAACGAACTGTTACGGGTTTTACTTTATTACTATTTACTCCTTTTTATTACTTTTACTTACTTTTACTTACTTTTACTTACTTTTACTTACTTTTAGACTATAACGAAACTACGAACTCACGCGTCTAATAGCTTCGTGTAAATCTTCAGTTTGTGCACATAATGAAAACCTAATATAACCTTCACCTTGCGATCCAAAAATAGTTCCCGGCGTTAAGAATATACTCTTCTCTTTCAATATTAAATCTATATATTCTTCGGCTTTTATATGTAAAGGCAATTTTGCCCAAACAAAAAGCCCTGTTGCATTTTCATCATACGTACAATTTAATGCTTCGGCCAGTTTCCAAACTAAATCACGACGCTCTCTGTACACATTATTTAAGGTTGCAAACCACATGCTAGAACATTTTAAAGCTTCAATAGCTCCTTTTTGAATGCCGTAAAACATCCCAGAATCCATATTACTTTTTACTTTTAAGATATCATTTATATACTTATTATCACCAACAACCATCCCAACACGCCATCCGGCCATATTAAAAGTTTTACTTAATGAATTAAGCTCTAAACAAACATCTTTTGCGCCCTCCACATTTAAAATACTCGCTGGGTTTTCATTTAAAATGAAACTATATGGATTATCGTTTATAACTAAAATATTATGTTTTTTGGCAAAAGCAACCAACTCTTCAAACAACGATGCTGAAGGTTGTGTTCCTGTTGGCATATGCGGATAATTTACCCACATTAATTTCACTTTAGTCAAATCTAATCGCTCTAAAGCTTCAAAATCTGGTTGCCAATTATTTGCTGCATCTAATTCATAAAACACAGGTTTTGCTTCCATCAATTTTGTTACAGATTGATAGGTTGGATATCCTGGATTCGGAATTAGAACTTCATCACCTTTATTTAAATAGGCCATTGAAATATGCATAATACCTTCTTTACTTCCCATTAATGGAAGCACTTCCGTATTCGGACTTAAATTAACATCATAATGTGTTTTATAAAACCCTGAAATTGCTTGACGTAATTCAGGCAAGCCCTGATAACTTTGATATTTATGAGCATTCGGACTTAACAATCCTTCCGTTAAAGCTTCAATAACTTTCTGTGGTGGTTGCAAATCTGGACTACCAATACCTAAATTAATTACAGGTTTCCCACTCGCTATTAACAAGTTTACCTCTTTCAATTTTCTCGAGAAGTAGTATTCTTCAACACTATGCAATCTATCGGCTACTTCAATCATATTTTCGCATTTTTATATTCACCTAAAACTTTAAAATCTTCGCCCATTATTTCAATAAGAGATTGTGCTTTTTTAAAATCGGCATAATCATCAAAAGTAACATCAACAAAAAAGGCATATTTCCATGGCGTTTCTACTATTGGTAAAGATTGTATTTTAGTTAAATTTAACTTACAATCGCTCATTACATTCAAAATAGTTGCTAAACTTCCACGCTTATGGTTAGCTTCAAACTTAATAGAAGCTTTATTTATTTCGGTTTCCAAAACTTTAGAATCCTCACGTTTTACAATTACAAAACGAGTTTCATTATGTTTTATAGTTTGAATACTATTTGCTAAAATATCTAACTCAAAAAGTTCGGCTGCCAAAGCACTTGCAATTGCTGCAACACCTTTTAATTTATGTTTTTGAATACGCTCTGCAACTTCGGCCGTATCCTTATCTTCAACTAATTTAATATGCGGATATAATTTAAAAAATGCCTTACATTGTAACAATGCCATAGGGTGTGAGTACACCTCTTTTATATCTGCAATAGTTTGGTTTGGTAATGCCATTAAATTATGCTGAATATCCAAATAATGCTCTCCTATAATATGAAGGTTATATTTATCAATCAACGCATAATTAGGAATAATAGAACCTGCAATAGAATTTTCTAAAGCCATAATTCCAGCATCGCATTCTTTAGAAATTAACACATCAACTACCCTATCGAATGTTAAACAATCGATGGTTTCCACAGGATTTTCAAAAAATTGTTTCGACACAATATGATGATATGATCCTTTTACACCTTGTATTGCTACTGTTTTTATCAAGTTTCTATTATTTATTAAGTTTTCAATCAAGTGTTAAACAAAAAAAGTCTCGATTTTCATCGAGACTCATATTAAATTTATTGTTATAAATTATACATACAATGCCTCGTTCTTCTCGCTAAAAAAGAAATAAAACCAGTTGTTAAAATATGTATAATATACTGTCATACTCATAATTGAGTGGCTAAAGTAATTAAATAATTAAGAAATCAAAATACAATAAAAACTTTTTTTAGTATTTGTTGCTAGTTTTAATGAATTTACAGTAAATCTTCCATATTATTACGCTATATCGAATAATATATAGATTTTACAATAACATCTTAAAAGCGATTATTATCCCATTATATACCTTATAATTATTATTTTTGAACAAACTATTAAATTATGTCGATAGAAGTCGCTGGAATATCAAAAATTTACGGAACACAAAAGGCTTTAAATAATGTTTCATTCAAAGTGAATAAACCCGAAATCGTTGGTTTTCTAGGCCCAAACGGCGCTGGGAAATCGACCATGATGAAGATTTTAACCACATATATTCAACCTTCTGAAGGCACTGCTAAAGTAAACGGTTACCACATAAACGAAGCAAAGCAATTAGTACAGCAAAGTGTAGGTTATTTACCAGAACACAACCCGTTGTATTTAGATATGTTTGTAAAAGAATATCTAAAATTTAATGCAAACATTTATAAGGTTGATAAAAAACGCATTGATGATGTTATCGAACTTACAGGCTTAGCTCCCGAAATGCATAAAAAAATAGGACAACTCTCTAAAGGGTATCGCCAGCGTGTTGGCCTAGCAAATGCACTACTTCATGATCCTGAAGTCTTAATTTTAGATGAGCCTACAACTGGTTTAGACCCGAACCAATTAGTCGAAATAAGAAATCTAATTAAAAACATTGGTAAAACAAAAACCGTTTTTCTATCTACGCACATTATGCAAGAGGTAGAAGCTATATGCGACCGTGTGATTATTATAAACAAAGGAGAGATTGTTGCCGACAAAAAACTTACAGAACTACGAGACGAAAAGGAACAGATTGTAATTGTAGAATTCGATTTTAGAGTTGAAGATGCTTTTCTGCTAAGATTACCAAAAGTAAACAGCGTAAAAAACACGTATGGTTTTGTTTATGAAATAACTTTTATTACTTCGGAAGATATGCGTTCTCATGTTTTTGATTTTGCACATGATAACGAATTAAAAATTCTTCAACTCAATCAAAAAAATGCAAGTTTAGAATCCCTTTTTAGAGATTTAACAGCATAATCCTTCTTTTTAAATTGCAAAGCATGACAAAAATCATCTTTAGCAACATCCAAACCTAATAAATTTGCAATCATAACTAGATAAAAATAGATTATTCCTATTTAAAACAGGTAAAATCTTTATATTTATAACGTAACAAATACATTACGATGAGCAAAGGAATTTATGTAGCAACGATTGAACCTAACAGTGGAAAATCTGTAATTGTTTTAGGTTTAATGAGAATGCTTTTAGGTAAAACAGCTAAGGTTGGATATTTTAGACCAATTATTGAAGACCTCGAAGAAGGTGAAATGGACAATCATATTAGTACCGTTCTTTCACATTTCGAAATAGATATCAATTATAAAAACACTTATGCTTTCACTAGAAATGAAGTGGTCGATTTATATAATCAAGGTAAATCGGGAAAGGTTATTGATGAAGTTATTAAAAAATATAAATATTTAGAAAGCCGTTTCGATTTTGTTTTAGTTGAAGGAACCGACTTTTCTCATGAAAACTCGAGCTTAGAATTAGATATCAATATCTTAATTTCTAAAAACCTTAGTATTCCTGTTATTATTGTTTCTCAAGGTGATAAAAAAGACGTTAAGTCTATTTTGGATAGTGTACAATTGGCACATGATACATATAAAGAAGAAGTAGATGTCATATCTATTGTTACTAATAAAGTAGATATAGATCAAATTTCTGTTTTAAAAGAACAATTAAAAAAGCGTATAAATACGAATGCGGATATTGCGGTAATCCCAAAAATAAAAAGTTTATCAAGCCCAACCATTAAAGAAATTGTAAAAACCTTAAATGCTAATATTCTTTTTGGTAAAGACATGGTTAACAACCAGGCCGAAAACTTTAGTGTTGGAGCTATGCAATTGCGTAATTATTTAACGCATTTAAAAGAAAATGCACTTGTTATCACGCCTGGTGATCGAGCAGACATTATTCTTGGTGCATTACAAGCTCACATTTCTAAAAACTATCCTAAAATATCTGGAATTATTTTAACAGGAGGTTTAATTCCTGAAGAATCTATTCTGAAATTAATTGAAGGATTATCTAGTGTTGTACCCATTGTTAGTGTTAAAGCTGGAACTTTCTCGGTTACTAATACCATAGGAAAAATAAAATCTAAAATTCGACCTGATAATATTGAAAAAATTGAAACATCTATAGCTACATTTGAAAAATATGTGGAAACCGATAAATTATCTAATGATTTAATCACTTTTAAATCAGATATTTTCACACCTAGAATGTTTCAATACAATCTATTACAACGTGCTTTAAGTAATAAAAAACATATTGTTTTACCCGAAGGGAAAGATGAGCGTGTATTGCGAGCAGCAGTACGATTATTGGATGCTCAGGTTGTAGAATTAACTTTGATAGGAGACGAGGATCAAATTAAAGAACGCCTTATCACTCTTGATATTCCGTTAGATACTAGTAAACTTAATATTGTATCGCCTACAAAATCACCTTATTTTGATGATTATGTAAACACGCTTTATGAGCTAAGAAAACATAAAAATGTAAACCTAGAAATGGCTAAAGATATGATAACAGATGTATCATATTTTGGCACCATGATGATTTACAAAGGCCATGCCGATGGTATGGTTTCTGGAGCTGCACACACCACACAACATACACTTAGACCTGCGCTTCAATTTATTAAAACAAAACCAGATGTAAATATTGTATCCTCTGTTTTCTTTATGTGTTTAGAAGATCGTATTTCTGTTTTTGGAGATTGTGCTATTAATCCAAACCCAAACGCAGAACAATTAGCCGAAATAGCTATTTCATCTGCCGAGACTGCTAAAAACTTTGGAATAGAACCTAAAGTAGCTATGCTCTCTTACTCTTCTGGAGCTTCTGGAAAAGGTGCCGATGTAGAAAAAGTACGTGAAGCTACCGAATTAGTAAAAAAAATAGCTCCAAATATTAAAATTGAAGGTCCAATACAATACGATGCCGCTGTAGATATGCGTATTGGTAAAAGTAAATTACCAGACTCTGAAGTTGCAGGACGTGCAAGTGTTTTAATTTTCCCAGATTTAAATACTGGAAACAACACTTATAAAGCCGTACAAAGAGAAACTGGAGCATTGGCCATTGGCCCTGTTCTTCAAGGACTTAACAAACCTGTAAATGATTTAAGCCGTGGCTGTACTGCCGACGATATTTACAGCACAGTAATCATTACCGCAATTCAAGCACAAGACCTATAAAAATATGCAAGTACTCGTTTTAAACTCAGGAAGTTCATCTTTAAAATTTCAATTATTCTCAATGCCAGCAGAAACTATTTTGTGCTCTGGCCTTATTGAACGTATTGGAATGGATGACGCAAAATTTATTTACAAAACTGAAAAAGATACCATAGAACACATTACTGCTATTTACAGCCATAAACAAGGTTTAGAATTGCTAGCACATCAACTTTTAGATAGTGAAACTGGTATTATAAAATCTGCGGAAGATATTGATATTGTTGGCCATCGTGTAGTACAAGGTGGTTCTCGATTTAAAAAAACAACAGAAATTACACAATTAGCAAAAGAAAGCATAAAAGACCTTTTTAGCTTAGCACCTTTACATAATCCTGCAAATTATGAAGGTATTGAGGTTGCCGAAGCTATTTTCCCCTCCGCTAAACAAGTTGCCGTTTTCGATACAGCATTCCACCAATCTATTCCGGAACACGCTTATAGATACGCCATACCAAACGAACTTTTAACCGAACATAGAATAAGGTTATATGGTTTTCACGGTACAAGTCATAAATACGTTTCAGAACAAGCCATCGATTATTTAGGTGAAAAAGAATCAAAAATTATTTCAATTCACTTAGGAAATGGTTGCAGTATTACAGCGGTAAAAGATGGAAAAAGTGTAGATCATTCTATGGGATTAACGCCTTTAGGTGGTTTAATTATGGGAACACGAAGTGGTGATATTGATCCTTCAGTGATTTTTCATTTAGCTCATAAATTAGATTATACAATAGATGAGATTAATACACTTTTATTAAAGAAAAGTGGCATGTTAGGCTTAACAGGATTTAGCGATTTAAGAGAAATTGAAGCAGAAGCTGCTAAAGGAAACAAAGATTGTTTGTTAGCTTTGCAAATGAATGCTTACCGCATAAAAAAATATATTGGTAGTTATGCTGCTATACTAAATGGAATAGACGCCATTGTATTTACAGCAGGAATTGGTGAAAACTCCGAACTTATTAGAAAAATGGTATGCGAAGATTTAGATTTCTTAGGAATCGAAATGGATATCGATAAAAACAAAGGGAGAGCTAGTCATTTAAGAGCAGTACATACCGATGAATCTAACGTTAAAATATTAATTATTCCAACAAACGAAGAATTAGAAATAGCGAAACAATCTGTTGAGTTATTCGAAAATTAATCGACCTTTATAAATCTCTTCAACATCAATAACTGGTGGTGTATTAACAGAAATAACATCACCAGTACCAGAAATTTTCCCCGTAAGGGATAGTTGCGGATTTACAATCATATCATTAGAACTACGGTTCCATATATTAATATTTTGAGCTACTAAATCACCTCCTTCAAAACGAGATGTTCCTGCCGAAAAAACAACACTTAAATTTGTTGTTTTTCCAGAAATAAAACAGTTTGAAAGATTATTAAAAACCAAACTAAAAGAATCATTATCAATTTGCAAATTGAAATTACCGTTTGTAAAAGTATCGGGCTCATTAAAATCTTCTGCTAAAACAGTTAAATTTGGGTAAGTTAAAACCCCATCAGAACTTACGTCATATTGCGTAGAACTTCTTATTTCTGTAATATTTGGCGAAGTAACATACACTTTAGTAACACCATAATCACGAACATAGTTACAACTATTGTTATCGGTTAAAACTAACCTCCCATCAGTGACTACGGCCTCAACATCATTCATCAAGTTTTTACCTGTTTCAATAATTATTTGTTGAGAAGCTCCATCCTTTATAACAACTTCTACATCGCGGTTAACCAGTATTTTAGTAAACGCACCTACAGTAACTTCCTGCTGAATAATAGTTCCCGCTTTCTGAAAACAATCGCCTGTATTCTCGCTATCACATGCAAAAACCAGACTTAAAACTAGTATATAAATTAACTTTTTCATAATCGAACACCTATTCCAAATTCAACAGCTTCTGCTTTTGCACCATGTGATTTTAACGTCATAGTTCCAAACCACTTTCTACTTTTACCAACATATCTTTTTAAACCAATTCTTAAATAGGTTTGGCCTTCAAAATCGTATGGATAATACACATAATACCCAAACTGAGTAACTAACGATGTTCTATTAATAAACAATTCGTGACCCACAAAAACACCAACGCGCTTATAATCTTCATCTCCCGAAACATTTTCTTCAGGAAAAGAAACACTTCTAAAATAAATAAGTTCTTTTAAAAAGTTAGAAAAAAATACATCGGCACCAAATTGCAAAGCACTTTTTCTATTGATTCGTTTATCTGCATAGGCCGAAAAAACATAAAATGGAAATTGTCCACTTCCTACAATATCACTCTCATTAATTCCCGATCTAAAGGCTAAATTATATTTTACAGATTCGGTAAACTTCATATCATTATCCGTTAAGGTATGCTGATATTCTAATTCCTCACGATCTAAATTATAAGTTACCCCTATATTTAACGCCACAGTATTTGTACTTGCGTTAGGAGCCTTAACATTAGCATTAGAATAATGAATTAATGAAAACCCAGCCTGCACTCCAAAACGATCAAAAATGCGTTCCTTCTTGTAGTTTAACATCACCATAGTACTGCTCATCAACTTACTACCGTACGCTATATTTCTATAGTTATCAACCTTATCATATGGGGTTTCGGTATATCCCAAACCTTGCCCAATTCTAAACATTAAATTCCGGTTTAAAAAATAAAAATTAAAATGCGCATATAACGAAGTAACATCTCCCAAAACATCATTTTTCATGTTTTGGTAAGCATAAGTTACACCATAATCGGGATAATTAAAACGTTGTTCCCAATCGTTAAAACCATAAGTTTTTTTATTCCAACTTAAAATATAACCTTCAGGATGCCCTTTAATTAAATGAAGAATATCGTTATTATGTAACGCAATATTACCCTTAAAATAGTTTAAGTCTAGGTATGAGGTATGTTTTTTATCTTGCGAAAAACCGCTAAAAAAAACAATACAAAAAATGCAGGTATAAAATAATTTCATCATTGGGATATGTGCGGCAAATGTACTTAAATTTCAAAACTTAAGTACACAGCCCATATTTATATTAAAACAATGCCTCGGCAATCGCCTTAACATTATCACTTTTACCCATAGAATAATAGTGTAATACAGGAACACCGGCCGCTTTCAACTCTTTAGATTGTTGAATAGCAAACTCAATTCCCGCCTGTCTTACTGCCTTATTGTCTTTACAGCCTTCAACCGTTTCAATTAAATCTTGAGGTAAATCAATTTTAAAAACCTGAGGTAAAATCTGTAAATGTCTTTTTACAGCAATCGGTTTAATTCCCGGAATTATAGGCACATTAATACCAGCTGCTCTAGCTTTATCAACAAATTCAAAATACTTATTATTATCAAAAAACATTTGTGTAACCACGTAATCTGCACCAGCATCTACCTTTTCTTTTAGACGACGTAAATCGGTAATTAATGAAGGTGCTTCCATGTGTTTCTCTGGGTAACCAGCTACTCCAATACAAAAATCAGAATTATGTTCCACCTCAAAATCATCATGCAAATATTGTCCACGATTTAAATTCGTAATCTGACTAACCAAATCTGCAGCAAATGCATTTCCACCCTTTACAGGTTTAAAATACGGTTCATCCTTCATCGAGTCGCCACGCAAAGCCATTACATTATCCAAACCTAAATAATGGCAATCTACTAAAACGTATTCCGTTTCCTCTTTAGTAAAACCACCACACAATAAATGCGGAATGGCATCCACCTGATATTTATGCATAATTGAAGCACAAATTCCAACCGTTCCAGGGCGCATACGTGTAATTCGCTTATCCAACAAACCATTACCTTTATCAATATACACATACTCCTCTCTCGAAGTCGTAACATCAATAAACGGCGGATTAAACTCCATTAATGGGTCAATATTATTGTATAAATCCTGAATATTTGTTCCCTTTTTTGGTGGAATCACCTCGAATGAAAACAATGTTTTACCATTTGCGTTTTTAATATGATCTGTAACTTTCATTATCTGCTCAATTTATTAATGCCGAATTTATTTCAACACTCAATATCTATTTAGTTTAATTTTATTTGGGCGTTACCACAAGGGTCGCGCTTTCCGCTATATCTTTTTTTGCCATTGGTGGCAACAAAAAAAGGATGCCGCATCAATCGCTAACGCGGTCTAATCTGCAATGTTAGCGTGCAACCACTTTCTTGCTTTCGCTTTTGTAATGCCTTTTCTTTCAGAATAGTCTGTAACCTGATCGTCGGTAATTTTACCTAATCCAAAATATTTAGCCTCTGGATTTCCAAAATAATATCCAGAAACTGCAGCCGCTGGCCACATTGCTAAACTCTCGGTAAGTGTTACTCCTATAAGTTTTTCAACCTCTAACAAATCCCAAATCGTTTCTTTTTCTAAGTGATCTGGGCATGCCGGATAACCTGGCGCTGGACGAATCCCTTTGTAAGTTTCTTTAATTAAATCAAGAGTTGTTAAATCTTCATCGGCAGCGTAACCCCAATGTTTTGTTCTAATCTGTTTGTGTAAATATTCGGCGAAAGCCTCAGCAAACCTATCGGCAATAGCCTGTGCCATAATACCGTTATAATCATCGTCTTTAGCTCTATAACTATCGGCCAATTCTTGTGCTCCAAAAATACCAACGCAAAAAGCTCCCATATAATCCGATTTACCACTATCTTTTGGCGCGATAAAATCCGATAATGCATGATTAGGAATACCTTCTCTCTTTTTAAGTTGTTGTCGCAAAGTCCTGAAAACAGCTATTTCCTTTCCACTTTTCTGAATAGAAATATCGTCGTCATTAATCGAATTTGCTTCAAATAAACCAAAAACAGCTTTAGGCTTTAAAAGTTGCTTGGCAATAATTTCTTTAATCATTTCCTGAGCTTCAGCATACATAATTGTTGCTTGCTCTCCAACAACCTCATCGGTTAAAATATCTGGAAATTTACCATGTAAATCCCAACTTCTAAAAAACGGACTCCAATCTATAAAAGGTTCTAGTTCCTTTAAACTTAAAATCTTCAAAATCTGAACACCTAATTCTTTAGGTTTTACAATTTCCGAAGTATTCCAATCAATTTTATATTTTCGTTTTCGAGCTTCTTCTATAGAAATATAAGATTTCTCTTTACCGCGTTTTAAAAACTTGGTTCGAAATTCATCATAATCAGCTTTCATCTTGGCTACATACTCATGCGATGTTTTCTTATTCAGCAAATCACCAACAACCGTTACCGCTCTTGACGCATCATTTACATGCACCACCGCATTTTTGTATTGCGTATCAATTTTTACAGCCGTATGTGCTTTTGATGTGGTTGCTCCTCCTATAAGTAAAGGCACCTCAAAATTTTGACGTTGCATTTCTTTTGCTAAATACACCATTTCATCAAGCGAAGGTGTAATTAATCCAGATAGACCAATAGCATCAACACGTTCGCTTATTGCCATCTCTATAATTTTTTCTGGCGCCACCATAACACCTAAATCTACAATTTCATAATTGTTACAAGCTAAAACGACACTCACAATATTTTTACCAATATCATGTACATCACCTTTTACGGTGGCCATTAAAATTTTACCAACAGGTTCTTGCTTATCTCCTTTTTCTTCTTCTATAAATGGATTTAAATAACCTACGGCTTTTTTCATTACTCGAGCAGATTTCACCACTTGCGGTAAAAACATTTTTCCTGCACCAAATAAATCACCAACCACATTCATACCAGCCATTAAATTTCCTTCAATAACTTCAATAGGTTTATCGGCTTCCTGTCTGGCTTGCTCTACATCTTCAATAATAAAAGCATCAATCCCTTTTACTAAAGCGTGTGTTATTCTATCTTGTAATGGGTTTTCACGCCACGATAAATCTAATCCTTTTTCAACTTTAGAACCTTTTACCGTTTCGGCAAAATCTAATAAACGCTCTGTAGCATCTTCTCTTCTATCTAAAATAACATCTTCTACATGCTCCAGTAAGTCTTTTGGAATATCATCGTAAACCTCCAATAATGCTGGGTTTACAATTCCCATATTCATTCCTGCCTGAATAGCATAATATAAAAACACAGAATGCATGGCTTCACGAACACCATCATTCCCACGGAATGAAAACGATACGTTACTTACACCTCCACTAACACTTACATTTTCTAGATTTTGGCGAACCCAACGTGTAGCTTCAATAAAATCTATAGCATTTCTTCGGTGTTCGTCCATTCCTGTTGCTACAGGAAATATGTTTAAATCGAAAATAATATCTTCCGAGGCAAAACCTACTTTATTAACTAAAACATCGTAAGATCGTTGGGCAATTTCTATTCTTCGCTCGTAAGTATCTGCTTGGCCATCTTCATCAAAAGCCATAACAATTACAGCTGCTCCGTAACGTTTTATTTGTTTAGCTTGCCAAATAAAGTTTTCTTCACCTTCTTTTAATGAAATAGAATTTACGACACATTTACCTTGAACAACTTGCAAACCAGCATCGATAATTTCCCATTTAGAACTATCTATCATAATGGGCACACGGCAAATATCTGGTTCGGCAGCAATAAGGTTTAAAAACCGTATCATAGACTCTTTACCATCAATTAAACCATCATCAAAATTGATATCGATAATTTGTGCACCACCATCTACTTGATGACGTGCAATATCTAAAGCCTCATCAAATTTCTCTTCTTTAATAAGTCTTAAAAACTTTCTAGACCCTGCAACATTCGTTCGTTCTCCTACATTTATAAAATTGCTGTTTTCGTTTAAAACCAAAGGTTCTAAACCAGATAATTTCATGTATTTAGTTTGTTTTATTTTCATTACTTATAATGTTCTACTGTTGGGAAAGGTTCGTAAAAATGATGCAACAATACTTTCCATTCCTGATATTTTTGTGATTGTCGAAATCCTACTTCATGATCTTCAATCGTTTCCCAGTTCACTAATAATAAATACTTATCCTCTTGCTCAATACACTTTTTTAAATCGTGCGATATGTAACCTTTCATTGATGAAATGATATTTTGAGCAATTTGAAAAGCATCTTCAAAGTCTTTTGATAATCCTTTTTTAATATTCAATGTGGCTACTTCTAAAATCATATTCAATATTAATTAAACCAACTCACCAAAAGGCCTTGGTTTATATTTTGCCGCAATCTTTGCAATAACACTAATATGCTCTGGACTTGTACCACAACAACCGCCAATAATATTAATTAAATCTCTTTTTAAATATTCTTCTATCTGCTCTCCCATTTCCTCAGGGCTTTCATCATATTCACCAAAAGCATTAGGTAATCCTGCATTTGGATGTGCTGATACTGCAAAATCTGTTTTAGACGCAATAGCTTCTAAATGCGGTTGCAATAAATTAGCTCCTAAAGCACAATTAAAACCAACTGATAATAATGGAATATGAGATACAGAAATTAAAAAAGCTTCGGCTGTTTGTCCAGATAAAGTTCTACCAGAAGCATCGGTAATAGTTCCGCTTAACATGGTAGGCATATCAATATTGCGTTCGTCTTTAACTTCCTCAATAGCAAATAATGCTGCTTTAGCATTTAAAGTATCAAACACCGTTTCTACCAATAGTAAATCGACGCCACCATCTATTAACGCTTCTACTTGTTGTTTATAAGCAATACGTAACTCATCGAACGTTACAGCTCTGTATCCTGGATCGTTAACATCGGGAGACATACTAGCTGTTCGGTTTGTTGGTCCTATTGATCCTGCTACAAAACGAGGTTTGTGTGGTTCTTTTGCCGTAAACGCATCTGCTACTTCTTTGGCTATTTTAGCCGATTCGTAGTTTAGTTCGTATACCAAATTTTCCATTTGGTAATCTGCCATAGCAATAGTAGTTCCCGAGAAAGTGTTGGTTTCTACAATATCTGCTCCCGCTTCAAAATACTTTCCGTGAATTGTTTTTATCGCCTCTGGCTGTGTTAAAGACAATAAATCGTTATTTCCTTGAAGTGAGGTTGGATAATCCTTAAAACGTTCTCCTCTAAAATCTTCTTCTTGAAATTTATAGGCTTGAAGCATGGTTCCCATAGCTCCATCTAAAACTAAAATGCGTTCTTTTAATGCTTGATATATATTCGACATTTTTATTTCTTTTTACAGATTGGTTCAAAATTTTCATTTTCGTTGTTTTTAGAACCTCTTTTTATTGGGGTATTATCTAACGAAACACGAAGTTTTAAACTTTGTATTTTTATATAATTTTATTCTTTATCAAGAAAAGTAATTGAAACACTTTTCGTTATCTTTCTAATAATTTTAAAAACTATTAAGTAGAATTTAGCACCTTCTTTAAGATTCTGAAAAGTCATCAGAATTCCCAAAGGGTTGCCAAGGTTTCAACGGGTCTATTCCCTCTGCCTTTCTTGATAACACTAATACGTTTATGAACGGCTTCCAATTATGGAAATGCGTTTGCAAAAATAACAACTATATTTTTGTTATCCTTATTATATTGGGAAAATTGTAGTCTTATTAAAAACAATCTTATACTTATACCTATCAGGTTTTAAAAACTTAATACGTTTTTCTAGAGATAATTAATTCTACTCAAACAAAGTCGATGATAAATAACGATCGCCACGATCGCAAATAATTGCAACAATAACACCTTTATCTATAGTTTTGGCAATTTCCAAAGCACAAAAAACAGAACCACCACTACTCATACCTGCAAAAACACCTTCTTCTTTTGCTAAGCGTTGGGTTATATTTTTGGCATTTTCTTCCGTTACATCTATAACAACATCTACTTTAGAGCGATCAAAAAACTTAGGCACATATTCTGGCGACCATTTTCTAATCCCGGGTATTCTTGCACCATCAGCAGGTTGCGCACCAACTATTGTTATCTCTGGATTCTTTTCTTTAAGGAATGTAGACGTTCCCATAATAGTTCCCGTAGTCCCCATTGTGGCAACAAAATGTGTTATTTCGCCTTCAGTATCTCTCCAAATTTCTGGACCGGTTGTTTTATAATGTGCTTTCCAATTA
Source organism: Algibacter sp. L1A34 (assembly GCF_009796805.1). Lineage (NCBI taxonomy): Bacteria > Pseudomonadati > Bacteroidota > Flavobacteriia > Flavobacteriales > Flavobacteriaceae > Algibacter > Algibacter sp. L1A34. The sequence goes on from NZ_CP047029.1 coordinate 234,424, forward strand.
TCATCATTTTCAAACTGATTTAAAACAGTATACCCTTTTTCATCTCGCAGTTTGAAAGCTATATCTCTTGAACCCTCTATACCAACATCGGCTGGTGTTAAAATAACCTCAGCTCCATAAGCACGCATACTTTTAACACGTTCTATAGTTGAGTTCTCAGGCATAATAAGCACCATATTTAATCCTAAAAGTTGAGCAATAAATGCTAGAGCTATTCCTGTATTTCCACTGGTAGCTTCAACTAAAGTACCTCCTTTTTCAATATCACCTCGTTTTAAAGCTTCAGAAATCATATTGAAAGCCGCTCGATCTTTTACGCTTCCGCCAGGATTATTTCCTTCTAACTTTAAAAATAAGCGCACTCCTTTTTTATTAATTAAGTGCGTTGCTTCGACTAAAGGTGTATTTCCTATTTCGTCTAATATTGTTTTACCGTATGCCATTTTTCTTCGGTCTAATTTTAATTTCTGTTTGATAGGTTACCAATGAATCTTCGGGTACCGATTGAGTAATCCAAACATTAGCTCCAATAATGCTGTTTTTACCAATTACAATATCGCCTCCTAAAATGGTTGCGTTGGCATAAATGGTAACATTATCGTCTATGGTTGGGTGCCTTTTAGTCGATGCTAAATCTTTCGATACTTGTATACCTCCTAAAGTTACGCCTTGATATATTTTTACTTGCTCACCAATTATTGAACTTTCGCCAATTACAATTCCTGTACCATGATCGATATAAAACGATTCGCCAATAGTAGCACCTGGATGAATATCTATACCTGTAATACCGTGAATATATTCACTCATCATTCTTGGTAAAATATAAACTCCTAATTTATACAACTCATGACTTAATCTATATATTGAAATAGCGTGAAAGCCAGGATATGCCATATAAATTTCGGCCAAACAATGGGATGCAGGATCATTACTCTCAAAAGCAATTGCATCTAAATCGAGTTTTCTTCTAATTGTGGGAAGTTCAGATTTAAAAGTCTCCCAAAGACTAGAACCATTCTCAATCTCTAATGTCGTTAATATTTTTAAGAATGTTTCTTCTAAATGTTTAGCGTGTATTGTTTCGTGATCGCAATCAAACAGCGAGTAAAACAGTTTTTTCGTAAATGTTTTAACGGTATCTTTTAAACAAACATTATAACTTTTCATTGGCTATATCTGTAATTGATTTATTCTATATTAAAGTTTATAAAAATAAAACTAATCCTTTTAAAAAGCTTCCTTTTTGAAACATTAAATCCTGCAAGATTTTGGAAACCTTGCAGGATAGTCATGCCTTGTGTTTAGTTTAGACCCTTTTAGTAAAATACTAAAAAGATTTATCGTTTACTAAGTAATAGCTTGAACTACGGCTTTAGGAGCTTCTTTACGAGTACCATCAAAACCATCTACACCAGAAACTGTAGTATATTTTAAAACATTTTTCTTTCCTGGATGTATAATTTTATATGCCGCTTGGCACATTATAGTCGCTTCATGAAAACCACAAAGAATTAATTTTAATTTACCTGGATAGAAATTACCATCACCAATAGCAAAAATACCTGGGATATTAGTTTGATAATCTAATGCATTATTAACCTTTACTGCATTTTTTTCAATTTCTAATCCCCAATTAGCTATAGGTCCTAGTTTAGGTGAAAGCCCAAATAAAGGTATAAAATGATCGGTTTCTAAATTAAAAGGTTCTTCGTCCTTTCTTGTTATTTCTATAGCTTCAACCTTACCGTCTCCTAAAATATTAGTGACTTCTGCAGGCGTTACAAGGTTTATTTTACCAGCATCTTTTAATTCTTGAACTTTTTCAACTGAATCTAAATGTCCTCTAAATTCATTACGTCTATGTATTAATGTTACGCTTTTTGCTATATCGGCTAAAAAGATAGACCAATCTAAAGCAGAATCTCCACCACCAGCAATGATAACGTTTTTATCGCGATACACTTCTGGTTCTTTTATCATATACTCAACACCTTTATCCTCATATTTAGAAAGATTTTCAAGTTGCGGTTTTCTAGGCTCAAAACTACCTAAACCACTAGCTATAGCTACAACTGGTGCTTGATGCTTTGTCCCCTTATTTGTTGTCACTATAAATGTACCATCTTCCTGCTTTTCAACAGTATCTGCACGTTCACCTAAAGTAAAACCAGGTTCAAATTGTTTTGCTTGTTCTAATAAGTTTTTTGTTAAATCTCCTGCTAAAATCTCAGGAAATCCCGGAATATCATAAATTGGTTTTTTAGGATACAATTCTGAACACTGCCCACCAGGCTGTGGCAACGCGTCAATTAAATGACATTTCAATTTTAATAATCCAGCTTCGAATACTGTAAATAAACCTGTTGGCCCCGCGCCAATTATTAGTATATCTGTTTTAATCATTTTACTATGCTTTATATATAATTACTCTTTTTTTTCTATTAGTCCTTTTGTGAATTCGTTTAACGTTTCCACTTTTTGTTCAAAATCACCTTTAATAGTTTTTCTAAACTCGTTTAAATTTTTCACTAAATCGTCTACATTTTCAGGAATAACATCCTCAAAAAATTGACGCAAACGTTTTGCTGTAGTTGGAGATTTTCCGTTAGTAGAAATTGCAACCTTCACGTTTCCTTTCGTTACAATACCACCCATATAAAAATCGCAATATGGCGGATTATCGGCAACGTTAACTAATTTAGCTTCTGCTCTACAATCTTTCCAAACTTGCACATTTACTTCTGGTATATCTGTCGTAGCAACAACCATATGCTTGCCAATAATATATTTTTTTTTGTAAACGTCTTCAACTAATGTTACACAACCTGTTTTTGCAAGTATCTTAGTTCCTTCTCGAAACATTGGCGACACCATAGTTACATGCGCATCTGGACTCGATTTTAATAAGAACGTTAATTTTTCTTCAGCGACATTTCCTCCACCAACAATAAGGACATTCAAGCTTTTTGCTTTCAAAAAAATAGGATATAAATTATTTCTTTCCATAATTTATTTCTTATTGACCTCTTTAAAAACAGTACTTAAAACAGCTCGTTCTTTAACCACATCGCCAATAACAATAATGGCTGGGTTAGCAAGTTGTTTTTCTGCAACAATTTGTTCTATAGTCCCTATGGTTCCTATACCAACATTTTCGTTATCTCTTGTTCCGTTTTGAATAATGGCAACAGACATATCTTGCTTATTTTCTTCTGAAAAAACCTTAACGATTTCTCCAAGCTTCCCCATACCCATTAAAATAACAACCGTTGCTGATGATTTTGCCGCTAAAGCAACATCACTAGATAATTGATGCTTTTTTGTTGTACCAGTAATTACCCAAAAACTTTCGGCAGCACCTCTTTTTGTAACAGGAATACCTTGATACGCTGGCACCGCCATAGAAGATGAAATACCAGGTACTACAAATGTTTCTACGCCAAATTCTCTAACGTAATCAATCTCTTCTGCACCACGTCCAAAAATAAAAGGATCACCTCCTTTTAAACGTACTACATGTCCTTTTTCTTTAGCTTTAGAAACTATAAGTTCATTAATTTGTTCTTGTTGAAAAGCGTAGCACCCCTTGCGTTTACCTACAAAAATAAGCTCCGCATTTTCGGATGCATATTTAAGTAAAATCTCATTAATAAGCGCATCATAAAGCACCACATCTGCAGATTCTATCGCTTTAATTGCTTTAAGCGTAATTAAATCTTCATCTCCTGGTCCTGCACCTACTATGGTTAACATCGGGGTTTTTAAACTCATTTGTAATTTTAAATTACGCCTCTTGTTCGGCTGTTCTAAACGCTCTTACAGCTGCTAAAAATTTATTTGCGCTATCAATATAGTTTACAGCAAAATCTTTAGTTGGTGCGTTTTTATTAATTTGGTATATCAATTCTGAAAATGAAGTACCTAATTCAATTTTTCCGCTTTCAACAAAAACTTCATCAAACTGAGAAATAATTCCGGCGTGTGTATTCGTCTTTTTATTCTCTGCTAATAATAACGCTTTTGCGGAATTAACTAGAGATGTATAAGCATAATAAATAGCACTTGAATATACCCCATCTTCAAAAGACGTTTTAGCATTTCCAATTTTCTCTTCACTTTCAAAGAACAATGTAGCAATTAAATCAATAACGACACCTGCACATTCACCAATACCTATTTCTTTTACGTATTTTTCTTCTTCACCCCAATCGATAAAATCTTCTTGAGTTAAATTAGTAACGTCTTGCAAATCGTTTAGTAAGTCGTAAAAATAACGTTCTCCAGTTACTTTATAATAATCTACAAAAGACTTTCCTTCTGCATTTGCTTCAAAATCATTTAAAATTCTACGTAAAGCTTCAGGACCTCTTTTACTTGGTACTTTTACTACCTTATCAGCAAAAAGAGCATTTCCGTTACCTAAATTTCCTCCACCTAACAATACTTGTAATGCTGGTGCTACTAATTTATCTGGTGTTCTCACAGTCATACCCTGAAAACCAATATTTGCCATATTGTGTTGTCCACAAGCATTCATACAACCACTAATTTTAATAACTAGATCTTGATTTTTTAAATATTGTGGATATTCAGCTTTAATTAAACGTTCTAATTCTACTGAAATACCAGTACTACTTGCTATACCTAAGTTACAAGTATCTGTTCCTGGACAAGCTGTAATATCTACGGCTTTATTATACCCAGCTTCTACAAAGCCTAATTTTTCTAATTCCGTATAGAAAAATGGTACTAATTCACGTTTTACAAACGGAATTACAATATTTTGACGTAATGTTAAACGAACTTCTCCAGCTCCGTATTTATCAACTAAATCGGCTAATAATCTTGCTTTATCTGTATAGAAATCACCTAATAATACTTTAACGCCAATCGCAACAAAACCTTCTTGTTTTTGTGGAATTAAGTTAGTCGATTTCCAAGTTTCAAATGTTTGTTGATCTTTAATTTCAGCTAAAGGAATATCTTCTATTTCTACAGGTATAGCTTCTTTGTAATCATCTGCATTAATAACAACACTTTTAAATTCAATTGCTTCTTGTTCTTCAGCAATTAAAGCTTTAAAAGCATCTAAACCTATATCTTTTAGCAAGAATTTCATACGTGCTTTAGCTCTACTTTTACGTTCACCGTAACGATCGAAAACTCTTAAAACACCTTCCATTACTGGAATAATTTTATCTGATGGTAAAAAACTATAAAGTTCTTCTGCATGACGGGGCTGTGAACCCAATCCACCAGCGACCATAACTTTAAAGCCACGAACACCATTTTCTACTTTCGCAATAAAACCAATATCATGTAAGTACGATAATCCGGTATCTTCATCAGTATTTGAGAAAGATACTTTAAATTTACGTCCCATTTCTTGACAAATTGGGTTACGTAAAAAGAATTTAAAAATTGCATCGGCATAAGGCGAAACATCGAAAAGCTCATCAACATCAATACCTGCCGTTTCCGAAGCCGTTACGTTTCTCACAACGTTTCCGCAGGCCTCACGTACCGTAACATCATCTTTTTCAAGTTCTGCCCAAAGCTCTGGTGTTCTTTGTAAATCTACATAGTGAATTTGGATATCTTGACGGGTTGTAATGTGTAAACGACCACGAGAATATTCATCTGAAACATCAGCGATTCTGCGTAATTGATTACTTTTCATTTTCCCGTAAGGAATCTTGATACGAATCATTTGAACACCTTCTTGACGTTGACCATAAACGCCACGTGCCAAACGAAGACTTCTAAATTTCTCTTCATCAATTTTACCATTGTTAAATAGCTCAATTTTATTAGCTAATTCAATGATATCCTTTTGTACTATTGGATTTTCTATTTCTGTTTCAAAACTTTGCATGATATACCTGACCTTTTTCTTATTAGAAAAATATTTTTTGTTATTTGTTACTGAATAAAACCAGCTCCAACCGTATTGTTAGATTGCGGATCTATTAAAATAAACGAACCGTTTGTTCTATGGTTTTTGAATTGATCAAAAAAGATAGGTTTGTTTAATTTAAACGTAACCGACGCAATATCATTAACACCTAAAGATGTTGCTTCTTTATCTATTCCCGAATAATCAGGATTAATTTTGTGGTTAATTTTATCAACCTTAGCTAATACTTTATTAACTCCATGTTGGACAATGTATTTACCCCCAACGGTTAAGTTTTCAGAATCCATCCAACATACATTAGCTGTAAATTGCTTGTCGATTGTTTGGCAAATCGTCTGCTTTAACAATCATATCTCCACGAGATACATTAATATCATTTTCTAAAGTAATCGTTACCGAAGAACGTCTTGATGCCGTTTCATACTTTTCATCGTAGAAATAGATATCCTTAATTTTAGATTTTGTTTTAGATGGTAAAACAACAATATCATCTCCAACACTTAAATTACCACCATAAACTTTTCCTGCATACCCTCTAAAATCATGAAAATCTTCAGTTTTAGGACGAATTACATACTGCACAGGGAATCGTGGTGTACCAACATTATATATATCCTTTTTATCTAAATCTTCTAAATGCTGTAATAAAGCATTACCTGTATACCAAGGCATTTTATCAGATTTATTAACAACATTATCACCCTGTAACGCACTTACAGGAATAAATGTTATTTTTTGATCTTGATAATCTCTTTTGCTCATTAATTCAGAAAAATCAGCTTTAATTTTATTATAAATTTCTTCAGAATAATCAACTAAATCCATTTTATTAATAGCGACTACAACATCTTTAATTCTCAATAAATTATTGATAAAAAAGTGACGATTGGTTTGCTCAATAACACCTTTTCTAGCATCAATTAAAACAATAGACGCCTGAGATGTTGAAGCACCTGTAACCATGTTACGTGTATACTCCACGTGGCCTGGAGTATCTGCAATAATGTAACTTTTCTTTTTAGTTGAAAAATATATATGTGCTACATCAATAGTAATACCTTGTTCTCTTTCGGCCATTAAACCATCTGTCGCTAATGAAAAATCTAGGTAATCATACCCTAGTTGTTCACTTTTATCTTCAATCGCTTTTAACTTATCTGAAGTTAATGATTTTGTATCGTAAAGGATGCGACCGATTAAGGTACTTTTACCGTCATCTACACTTCCTGCTGTTGCAATTTTTAATACTTCCATTGTTATTATAATGTTGGCCAAAAGCCTAATTTGTATTCATTTTAAAAGATTCCATTTTCACGGAAATAACAAAATTGATATTCTAGAAATACCCTTGTTGTTTACGTTTTTCCATAGCGCCCTCAGATCGTTTGTCGTCGATTCTAGCACCACGTTCAGAAATAGTAGAGTCTCTAATTTCTTCCACTACTTTCGAAATAGATACCGCATCAGAATATACTGCTGCAGTACAACTCATATCTCCAACAGTTCTAAAACGAACCATTTTTTCTAATACCTCTTCATTCTCATCTCTATAAACAACCTCATCTTCTGCAGACCAAATCATGCCATCTCTTAAGAATACTTTACGTTTGTGAGCAAAATATATTGAAGGAATTTCAATATTTTCTTTCTCTATATAAGACCATACATCTAATTCTGTCCAGTTAGAAATAGGAAACACACGTACATTTTGTCCGTGCTCAATATCACCATTCAACATATCGAATAACTCTGGACGTTGGCTTTTCTCATCCCATTGACCAAAATCGTCACGAACAGAAAAAATACGCTCTTTAGCTCTTGCTTTTTCTTCATCACGTCGAGCACCACCAATACAAGCATCAAACTTAAATTCTTCGATAGCATCAAGAAGCGTAGTAGTTTGCAACATATTTCTACTTGCATAACGACCAGATTCTTCTTTCACCTTACCTTCATCAATAGAATCTTGAACGTTACGTACAATAAGCTCTAAGCCTAATTCTTTACATAAACGATCTCTAAATTCGATAGTTTCAGGAAAATTATGCCCTGTATCTATATGCATTAAAGGAAAAGGTATTTTTGCTGGGTAAAAAGCTTTAACAGCCAATCTAACCAAAGTAATTGAATCTTTTCCTCCAGAAAACAACAACACAGGTTTTTCAAATTGTGCTGCCACTTCTCTCATAATGTATATAGCCTCGTTTTCTAACGAATTTATACTTGATGTGTCTTTATTCATAATCTTATTTATTATTTCGCTTTCGCGGAATATATTCTTTATTTCTATTTACTACAACTGTAATGTGTTACTTTTTATCCGTGCAAACCACATTCTCTATTGGATAACGCCTTTGTTGGATCGAAATATTTAAACTCGTTTGGCAAGTTATTCTCTTCCAAATACGTATCTAATTTTTCATCGCTCCAAAAATAAAACGGGCTCACCTTTAAAACACCAGCTTTACTAACACTAAAAATGCCAATGCTATCTCTAAAAGCTGTTTGTCCTTGGCGTAAATTTGTAAACCAAACTTTCGGTTTGTGCTCTGCCATAGCTCTTGCAAAAGGCTCTAACTTTACTTGTTCTGTAAACAAAGCATGTTCTGGAGCATCTACACTTGGAATCCCCATAACCACATCTCTATGAGATGATGTTTGTTTTGGCACATATAAAAACACATTTAAATCTAAGTCTTTTATAACCTGCTCTGCATGCTTATATGTTTGTGGCGTATTGTAACCGGTATCGCACCAAACTACTGCCGTTTTAGCTTTAACCGTATTTACAGCGTGTAAAATAGCAGCCTCATAAGGTCTAAAGTTTGTAGTAACTACAGCTTCGTTGCTTAACTCGAAAGCTTTAGCTATTATTTCTGCTGGTGAAGCATTTTTAAAAGCTTCATTTAATGTATTTAATTCTGATTGTTCTATCATTATTTTCCCCATTTAACTGAATTCCAAATACGCTCGTGAAAAAAGTACAGTATCATTTTTGTTACAAAATCTACCGATGCGATAGATGCTGCTACTGAAAGTTCGCCTGTTAAAAAATAAGAAACTATTAAAGTATCTAACGTTCCAATAAGTCTCCAGCTTAAAGCTTTTGCTACACTTCTAATTGGTTTTTCTCCAACTGCATCTTCTTGATAAGTAGACTTTTCTTTATTTTTTAATAACATTTGCGCTATCATTTTCTTAATCTTATATTAATCCTACCGTTTTAGTAGGGATTACAAATGTAATACATTTTTGTACATAACAAATGGGTTTTATGAATTTTTTAGGATAATGAAATATTTTCGGGATAAACTGAAGAAAATTTATAGAAAATCGAAAATTCTTCATGATTATATCAAGATTTAATATTTGATAAATCGGCTAATGTATTGTTTCGGAGCACTTCCAACGTATTATCGCGTATCATAATCATGAGTTTATTCACACTACATTGATGTTCATCTGGACAGTCGTCACACTTTTCGTAAAAATTAAGACTAACACACGGCACCATAGCAATAGGACCTTCAAGAACCCTCATAACATCGGTCATTTTAATCTCCGAAGCCTCTTGTCTTAAATAGTAACCGCCATGCTTTCCTTTCTTAGACCCCAAAATACCGGCTTTCCTTAAAGTCAACAAAATACCTTCTAAAAATTTCTGAGGAATATTTTCACTTCTTGCTATTTCACCAACAGGAACAGGCGCATCACCTTCACTTCTAGCTATAAAAGTTAATGCCTTTAATCCGTATTTTGTTTTTTTAGATAACATGTGGTAAATATAGTTATTTAAAACATTTTGCTAATATAATTATTCCTTCTAAGTTTTCTAATTAGTTGTATGCGATTTTTGTAAAGCATAAAAAGTAGCTTGTACATAATCATCTGCATCTCCCGAATTATTTTGATTATAAACACCTGCCTTAAAATACATATACTGTCCACCAACATCATAACCACTATTAGCCATATCAACAGTTTTTATAACATCATCCTTTCCTTCTCTAGAAATAGTAACCGTTAAAGCATTACTTACTACTTTTATATTATAGGAGAATTTTTCGTCTAAAGCAATGCCATCACTTGGGTTAGAAGCACTGCTACTTCTAGAGCCAATTAAATCATACCATTGTTCACTACCATATCCATCCCTAGGTTCGTGAGCAAAATATATAGATCCCAAAGCATTATCTTTTAATTTTCTATAATAAAGACGAATAGGCTCATCATCATTGGCATGGATTTGTCCTACAATAACACGACCAACTTGGCTATCATCTCCAGTTGTTGTTACATAGTTTACAGCAACCGTAGCACTCATTTCTCCATCAAAACTAGCGGCATTCGTTTTATCTGTTGTTGGTGCAGATCCAAAAACCCAATTATTTTTATTTACACCTTGCGTGCTAATACTTGTATTAGTACCTCGCAGCATTTCGCGTAACTCAACTCGCGTATAACTAGTATTTACAGACGTTTTAAAACCAGCTATAGGACATTTAAAAACCATACCTCCATCTGTAGCTGTATAAAAATAGGTGCTATTTTCGTAATCTACATTAATTTGAGCAACAGTAATAGTCAAAGCGGTACCATTACCTTTATTTTCTGGAATACTTAAATTCCAAGTCGATAAATCAAAATTACCAGATGGCGTTGCATTAGCATCTAAAGCTCCCGTATTTTCAGCTTTTGCCGCCTGAGTAATTGTTAAATTTCTTGAAATATCGCCTCCAATAACACTTACGGAACCTGTACGCACAGTGGAGTTTGGGTTTGCTGTTACAGAGATATTTATAGAACCATTATTAATTCCACTTGTTGGAGACAAAGTAATCCAATCATTATTATTAGCTGTGTACCAATATAAATTAGCCGTTACTGTTATTGATTTTGTTTCTTCACTTGCAGAAAACTCCGAAACGGTAGATATTTCTAAGCTATCCACCTGCTCTTCTTCTCCAGAATCACTTGAACTACAATTAAAGGCAACAGTTAAGACTAAAAACGCACAAACAATATTTAATAATTTCATTATGTAAATAATTTTTATAAAAATAGCACCTTAAATTATGAGAAACTAAAAAATAATGGCTTTTAAGTAAAATCTAAGCAAGTGCCTGCTCTATATCGGCAATAATATCATCAATATGTTCTAACCCTAAAGAACAACGCACCATACCATCTGTAATACCAGCAGCAGCCTTTACCGACGCTTCAACTTTAGCATGCGTTGTACTTGCTGGGTGTGTTACAATAGTTCTAGTATCTCCTAAATTAGCCGATAGCGAACACATTTTTATACTATCAAAAAAGGATTTACCACCTTCTATGCCACCTTCAACTTCAAAAGCCACAATACTTCCTCCCATTTTCATTTGCTTTTTAGCAATGTCATGTTTAGGATGCGACTTTAAAAACGGATATTTCACCCATTTTACTTTAGGGTGTGCTTCTAAAAATGTAGCCAACTTTAATGCATTTTCACAATGTCTTTCAACTCTAATCGCTAGAGTTTCTAAAGATTTAGACAATACCCACGCATTAAACGGACTCATAGACGGCCCTGTTAATCGTGAGAATAAGTAAATTTCGCGAATCAATTCCTTTTTACCAACCGTTACACCACCTAGCACGCGTCCTTGACCATCCATTAGTTTAGTAGCAGAATGAATAACCAAATCTGCACCAAATTTTATAGGTTGCTGTAAATACGGCGTCGCAAAGCAGTTATCTATTACAAGCAGTAAATTATGCTTTTTACAAATAGCACTTAAAAACTCCAAATCCAACACATCAACACCAGGGTTTGTCGGTGTTTCCGCATAAATAAATTTAGTGTTTGGCTGTATTAAACTTTCTATGGTTTCAACTTCATTGATATTGAAATATGAACATTCAATATTCCATTTCGGAAAATACTTAGTAAACAAACCATGCGTAGCACCAAAAACAGAACTGCAAGACACCACATGGTCTCCAGCATCCAACAACGTTGCAAATGTAGAAAACACAGCAGCCATACCACTTGCAAAAGCAAAACCAGCCTCTGCACCTTCCATTTTACAAACCTTATCTACAAATTCGTTTACATTAGGATTGCTATATCTACTATATAAATCACGTTGTTTCTCTTCCGCAAAAGACGCCCGCATCTCCTCAGAATCTTCAAACACAAATCCGGACGTTAAGTACAAAGGTACCGAATGCTCCGAAAATTGTGTATTTTCACTCTGTGTGCGTATCGCTTCTGTTTCAAAATGTTTTTTCTTCTCGCTCATTGTATTTTCACTATTCAATAAAGGTAAAAAACCCTCAAAGATTTATTTTTAATATTTTTATTTGGGCATTCCCCTATCGGGTCGGGCTTTCCGCTATATCTTTTTTGAGAAAAACAAAAAAGGATGCCGCATCAATCCCTAATGCACTTACCTGCTATGGTTTGTTTCGATTCTATTTTTTTAATTTCCGCGAAGGCAAAAATCTAATTGATATGCTTAGACAATCGTAAAATATCACCAAATACACCACGTGCTGTAACCTCAGCTCCAGCACCTGCTCCTTGAATCACGATAGGCTGTTCCCCGTAACTCTCAGTAAATATTTCAAAAATAGCATCCGAACCTTTTATTTGGCCTAGAGTACTATCATTTGGTATAGATACGAGTTTCACCTCTAAAACGCCTTTATCTTGAGATAAATCTCCCGATAAATCACCAATGTAGCGTAACACGTGTCCTGGCCCTTGCTTATCTTTTATAGCCTGGTATTGTTCATTTAAAACATCTAATTGTCCTAAAAATGATTCCACAGATATATTTTGATACGCTTCTGGAATTAAATTCTGTACCGAAACATCTTCAAATTCATTATGCAAATCTAACTCTCTCGCTAAAATTAATAACTTTCTAGCTACATCATTTCCAGAAAAATCTTCTCTAGGGTCAGGTTCTGTAAAGCCTTTGTCGATAGTTTCCTGAATAATTTCACTAAACGGTTTATTTTCAACAGAAAAATTATTGAATAAATAACTTAACGTTCCCGAAAACACACCACGGATTCTTGTAATATTCTCACCAGATTCGTGCAATAACTTAATAGTATCAATTAACGGTAAACCTGCACCAACAGTAGTTTCATATAAATATTGTTTGTTATTTTCTTTCAACTGAACACGTAAATCTTTATAAAACTTATGAGAAATGGTGTTTGCAATTTTATTAGAAGACACCAAATCGAAACCAGCCTCTATTAAAGGGATGTAGTTTTCATAAAAATTAGGACTTGCCGTATTATCTACAGCAATTAAATTTTCTAAATGATTTTCTTTAGCAAAAGCAATAATATCCTCAATAGAACTTTCTGTTTCTACCGTTTTAATAGCATCTTCCCAATTAGCATCAACCCCATTTTTACTTAAAAGTTGCTTTTTAGAATTCGCAATAGCAAATACATTTAAGTTAATGGCTTTACGTTTTTCAATATCACTTCTCGATTTTAAAATTTGATTAATCAATGCGCCTCCAACACCTCCGTGTCCAAAAATGGCAATGTTTATTTTTTTAGAAATTCCGAAAATCTCACCATGAATCACATTCATTGCTTTATGCAATTGCGATTTTTTAAGCACTAAACTTATATTTCTTCCGGTAACGGTATTGTTAAACAACAACGGCGTAATCTGGTTTTTTATAAGTGCATTAAATGGTTTGTGGAACGAACTTAACTCGATACCAATAATAGAGATTACCGATACATCGTCTACCACATGGATTTTATTTACATCCTGAGAATAAAAATCGTTTTCAAACTCACGCTCTAACGCAATGACTGCTTGTGTCGCTTCGCTCGCATTAATAATTAAACCAATACCACGCTCTGATGAACCTTGAGAAATAATACTCACACTAATATCATGAATACTTAACGCTCTAAAAATTCGAGCATCTACTCCACTTTTACCTAACAAACCACGACCTTCAAGGTTTAGCAACGCTACGTTATCTAAAACAGAAAGCGATGTTACTTCTTTAGCACTTGGTTTTGCCGTAATTAATGTGCCTTCATCCTCAGGATTAAAGGTATTTAAAATACGTAAGTTGATATTTTTTTCAACTAAAGGAATAATGGTTTTGGCGTGTAAAATGGTAGTTCCAAAGTTGGCCAACTCATTCGCTTCACTAAACGATAATTCTCTAATTTTTTGAGCATCGGCAACCAAGTCTGGGTTTGCCGTATATATACCGTTTACGTGTGTATAATTTTGTAACTCTTCAGCATCTAAATAATTCGCAATTAAGGCTGCGGTATAATTACTTCCGTTTCGACCTAAAGTAGTAGTTTCATCTTTTAAATTAGACGCAATAAAACCAGTCACCACATTTACAGCGTCTTTATTTGCTTTAAAATATGCCGTCACATTATCTTTCGATATTTTGGCTATTGGAATCGCATTCCCGAAGTTTTCATCGGTTTTTATCAACGTTCTCGAATCTACCGCATTGGCTTTTATTTGCTTCTGATTAAGTAATTCTGAAACCATTTTAATAGCCAACAATTCGCCTTGAGCTAAAATGGTATCTTTAATCTTTCCGCTGTAATCTCCAAGTAAACTAACACCTTCAAATAATTTATCAAGCAAGGTGAACTCATCTGTAAAATCGATGGTTTTTAAAGGTTCTTTTTGGTAGTTTTTAAAAGTCCCTAATTGTGCTTTATAATCTATGCCCTTTGCAGCAAGATTTAAAAGCGCTTCTAATTCATCGGTAGCATTACCACGCGCTGAAACGACAACCGATATTTTATCGCCATTATTAATTTTATTTTCAATAATGGTTATTACATTATTCAATCCTTCGCCATTGCCTAAAGATTTGCCTCCAAACTTTAATACTTTCATTCTTTTCTTTTTTGAATCTGGCACAAAAATGCCTTCTATAATTTTTTCTAACTGCTCGTATTCCATTAAAAACGCATCGTGACCGTGTACCGAGTGAATTTCGTTATACGTAACATTTGGGTTGGTTAATGCTAATTGTTTGTGTGTTTCTCTATTTTCTTCTGCTGTGAAAAACAAATCGGAATCGACACCTACAATATGGATATTCGCTTTAATATTTTCTAAGACATTAAAATCTTCTGGTCTATTTTTGGTAACATCAATTGTTCTAAGCAACTGATTCATTAATTTATAAGCTGAAAGCTGAAAACGTTCTTGCAACTTTTTACCGTGATGTAACAACCAACTTTCTACATTAAAAATCTCTAAATCTACATTTTTAGAACGATGAAAACGTTCTTTAAAAGATTCTGGAGTGCGGTAACACAACATGGCGTGCATACGCGCATCGTGCACCGGGTTTTTAGAATTGATTAAAAACTGCTCTTGAATCTGGCAGTTTGCTATAAGCCAATCTGTAGATTTCCAATCGGTTGCGATAACCACCAAGTTTTCGGTAAAATCAGGTTGTAAAACCGCCATTTCCCAAGCAATTCCGCCACCTAATGAACCACCAACGGCAGCAAAAAGTTTTCCTATTTTTAATTCTTTTAAACCTAGTAAAAATATTTTTGCGACATCGCGTGCAATAAAATCTTTGTAATTATCAATAGCAAAGCCATCATAACTGTTTCCTGGAATATTAAACGCTAAAATGCTGTATAGTTTCGTGTCGATTACTTTATCATCGCCAACCAAATCTAACCACCAGCCATCTTCCCCAGCCACATCACTGTTTCCTGTTAAAGCATGATTGATTAACACAATAGGTGTGCTTCCAAGCGGTTTTCCAAACACTTGATAACTTAAATTAATTTCAGCATTAAGCACATCGCTTTCCGTGCGATAATTTTTAATGGTAATATGTTGCAATGGATGCTTCAATGGTTTGTGTATTTATATTAGACCTGCTCCATTAAAAAAACCGAGCAGGTCTTAGAAAATCAAATTTTAAAATATCACTTTCGTGAGAATAGTAAATTTAATAATTAGCCTCGAATTTACGAGTGTTATTATTAAATGGTTGCAAAAGCCGCCGTTAAATCTGCTTTTAAATCGTCTATATCTTCAAGACCAATAGATAAACGCACTAAATCGCTGGACACTCCAGCAGCTTCTTGCGCTGTTTCATCTAACTGTTGGTGTGTTGTACTTGCTGGATGAATAATTAAAGATTTAGTATCTCCAATATTAGCAAGTAATGAAAACAACTTGGTATTATCGGCAATTTTCTTAGCAGCTTCAAAACCACCTTTATGTCCAAAAGTAACTAAACCACTTTGTCCTTTAGGTAAATATTTATCAGCTAAAGTTTTATATTTACTACTTTCTAAACCAGGATAGTTTACCCATGCAATATCATCTTGAGACTCTAACCATTTAGCAATCTCTAATGCATTTGCACTGTGTTGCTTAATTCTTACTGGTAAAGTCTCTAAACCTTGAATAATTTGAAATGCGTTAAACGGACTTAAAGCACCACCAAAATCACGTAAACCTTCTAATATTAATTTAAAAACATAAGATGCAGCACCTAAAGTTTCGTAGTATTTTAATCCGTGGTAACCTGCAGAAGGCTCAGTAAATTCAGGGAATTTTCCGTTAGCCCAATTAAAAGTTCCACCGTCAACAATAGCACCACCTAAAGACGTTCCTTGTCCGCCAATATATTTTGTTAAAGAATGAATAACAATATCTGCCCCGTGTTTTAAAGGATTTAATAATACTGGCGTAGCCACTGTATTATCTACAATAAAAGGCACTCCTGCTGCTTTAGAATGTACAGCAATAGCTTCTAGATCTAAAACATCTAATTTTGGGTTCCCTAAAGATTCTACAAAAAATGCTCTTGTATTATCTTGCACTGCTGCTTTAAAATTCTCTGGGTTAGAAGCATCTACAAAGGTAGTTGTAATACCAAAACGAGGTAAAGTTACACTCAACAAATTGTAAGTACCACCATATAAACTACTAGACGCTACAATATGGTCGCCAGCTTTTAAAAGCGTTAATAACCCTGTAGAAATAGCCGCAGTTCCCGATGCGAAAACAACAGCACCAACACCACCTTCTACAGCCGCTAAACGATCTTGTAAAATTTGATTGGTTGGGTTGTTTAAACGGGTATAAATAAAACCTAGTTCTTTTAATGAAAATAGGTTTGCTGCATGATCTGAATCGTTAAAAACATACGATGATGTTTGGTAAATTGGCACGGCTTGTGTTCCTCCGTTTGCTTTAACGTCGTGTCCTGCGTGTAATGCGTTTGTTGATAATTTGTGATTGCTCATTTTTCTTATTTTTTTAGTTAATTGGTTGCCGCTTTTTTTGCGATTAAATAAAAAGTCAAATTCACTTTAAAAAAGTGTACTTAATAGAAAAATGTTATAAGAAGATTTAAAATTGCAGAAAGCAATTCTTGTTAGTTATCTATCCAAACACCAATAAATGAATTGGTAATTTAAGTAGAATTTAGCACCTTCATTACTAATTGTAAAGGGTTGCTAAGGCTTCAGCGGGTCTATCCCTCCACCTTTCTTGATAACATTTCAGTAAGTTTATTGAACTTTGTGAATGCAAATATTCAATTAATAAACGCTAATATCCAAATTTTTAACAGGAATTTTTAAAGTTTTACCAATATCGCAATGTTTTATTGTTTTAAGGCTTGGCTTTTATAGAATGTTAAAAATCATAGAATTTACTTATAATAAAACTGAACTTAGCCAGCCCGTCCTTTTTTACTTTTAACTCCTAGACTAATGGCAGCCAAACATTATCAAATATTAAAACTAATAAGTTTTTTTTTAAATTTATTTTTTCTTCTAAAATACTCGTACGCAAAACCGAGGTACTCCAACACACAAAACTATCAAAGATTTAAGAGCAACCTTTTAACGTTTACAGCATCTATAAAATAAAAATCAAATGAAAAAAATCTATTTAATTCTATTACTATGTGCTATAAGTCTACAAAGTTGTAATGATGACGACTGTAATCAAAGTTGTTTTACACCACCTGAAAGTTTTAGTTTTGAAATAGTAGACAAAACAAATGATGAAAATTTATTTACAAATGGAACCTATCATTCTCAGCAAATTACAATAACAAACACCTTAAATAATTCTCCTTTAGAATTTACTTTCATATCAGAAAACAATATCAACCTTATTCAGATTGGTTCTATAGGATGGGAAACAGAAATTGTAAATTTAAAAATTGATATTTCGAATATACATATCTTTGATTTCTACGTTGATTCTGAAAGAAAAACTGAAGATTGTTGCCCTCATACTGAATACAAAGAAATATTAATAAGTAACTCTGAATTTGAATTGAATAGCCAAACTGGAATTTATAAAATTCTTGTAGAATAAAAAAATTTATCAATATTGTATATAAAAACTACTGATTCTCAAAAGAATAAATATGACAATTGTTTCTTAGTCTTGTTAAACAAATTATTTTACCCTAAATTATTTTGGTATTTTATTTATTGAAAAAACATCGCCTGTTTTAGTGATCCATTCTCTAAGCATTTGTCTATGCTCCTCAATTTTTTTTTGATATTTTTTTGAATTAATTAAAGATTTTAATTCACCTGGATCATTCTTCAAGTCGAAAAACTGTTCTGGGTATTCACCACCGTCAAAAACAAAATATTTATACTGTTCTGTAACAACCATACGCCCCACAAACACTTTTCCTTTAGGTTTGTTTTTTTCTTTTTGTTTTAATTCTGAAACTACATATTCTCTTTTCTCCTTAGGTTCCTTTGTGTTTTTTAAGAAATATGGACTCAAATTTTCACCATATAATTCCTTAGAAAATTTAGCGTTTCCTATCCCGCAAATAGTTGGATACAAATCTAAACCATTTGAGGACAAAACTTTAGAATCAATAATTCCCGATTTGGTATGCCCTTTCCATGAAACAACAAGAGGCACGTTGATAGATTCTTCATAAAAATTCATTTTTTGATTCCATTCATGTGCTGAATGTCCATCTCCATGATCGGAAGTATAAAAAATAATAGTATTCTCAAGCTCTCCTTTTTCATCTAAAGCATCTATAATACTTAATATATGATTATCCATTTTCTCAACCAATCTATCATATCCGTATAAATATTGTCTCCACTCTTTTTCTTTCCAATACTTTACAGGGTGTTTTCCAAAATTAACTCTATCCGTTGTATCGGGAGTTCTCCTTGTATAAAATCCTTCGGCCTCTTTTAATGGAATATTAAAATTTTCTGGTAACGGCGGACATTCTTCTATAGCCATATCTTCTGCCACAGCACCGTCGTGATAATCATCTTCTAGATCCGAAATATTACGAGCCAATTCACAACAATCATGAGGGTTTAATAAGGACGTAACCATAAAGAAAGGCTTGTCTCGTTCTTCATTTATAAAATCTATTGATAATTTAGCTGTTTTGGTATCATTATATTCACGTTTATACGATTCGAAACCATGCCATTCCGAAACATTTTTTATTTTAGAATTAGAAACATGCCACTTACCATAATATGCTGTATTATAGCCCGCATCTTTCAATGTTTTTCCTATAGAACTATATTCCATAAGGTTGGGGCCACTTTTACTAGGCATTACTCCTGTCATTAAAGAAGCTCTAGAAGACATACATACAGGATAAGTACAATAGCTTCGTGTAAAGGTAACGCCGGATTCGGCTAATTTATCTATTCCCGGAGTTGTAACATACTCGTAGCCTGTTTGGGTCATGATTCTACCCGAATGCTGATCGGATATAATTAGTAAAATATTTGGTCTGCTTTGATTTTCTGGAATATTTTTTCCGCTTTGAGCAAAACCATTTTGAAAGCTTAGCATAAACAAAACAGCATAAACTTTTACAACTTCAATATTCATGTTTATTTTATTTTATTTGAAATTAGCTTTAACATTTCCTCAGCATATCGTTTACCTAAAAGTCGCTGACTTGCACTATCGAAATGAGTATCATCAATAGTTAATGTATTTTCAGTAGTTATAACTCCCGTATTTCCAACAGTATTTGTAAGCTCTAAAATCATGATATTAAAATTATTTCGCTTAGGCTTATCTGGTGATAATTGTCCTGCAACAAACGGTAAGTTAGGAGTATTTAAATCTGCCCGTAAAGACTCAATTAAAGTTATTATTTTTGGCATATATTTATCATACCTTCCTGCATTTGTTTCACCTTGATGCCAGATAACACCTTTCAAAACACCGTATTCCATTGCTTTTCTCACCTGTTTGATTGCTTGATTATAAAGCGTATCTCCAGGTTTCCACTCCTCAATAGAAGTGCCCCCTTTCGCATTTACTATAAGGCCTATTTTCTTATTAGGCATGGCATTAACCATTTCTTTTGCAAAACCGTAACTCAGTCCTAATTTTTGCATTTTAATCCCCTTCCTAACTGTAGAATATTTATTCAAAGGATTTGCCGCTTTTTCCCATGGTTCATCTTCTTTTCCAGTAAACAAGAACACATTTTGGATACTGTCTTTATCTTGCTCCTCAATAGTTGCTCTTCCAGCCATATTAGACTGGCCAATGCACAAATAAAGGTCCATTGAATTGGTTTCCTTTTTTGATAAGTTATTTACAGATTTACATTGATACAAGAATCCAATGCAAATAAAAACAAGTACTTTATAATATTTCATTTATTTAATTATTTTGAATTGACCAATTTATTTAATGTATTAATTTAAGAGTTTATAAATAATCCAAAGATCCATTTATATCCTCACCTAAACGCTCTTCTAAAACTATCCATTTCGGGATAGATAACAGGATTAATTTCAGAACGAGAAAAAGTACCTTCGTTTATTTCTTTTATACTAGAAGAAGACACACAAACTATTTCTAAAAAAATAGAAAACTAATGATATAGAATAATTTATTTTTCTCTAATATCAAAATAATCAAGTAAATTATACACGTTAATATTTAGGTTTTTCATTTTTTCCATCATAGGTTTCCATACTTCATACTCGTTACTTACAATACCTTTATTAGCGTCAACATTTGAAGGATCTACGCCTTTTGCCGTAGGATCGTTATCTTGATATTTAAAGTAATGCCAACCTACACAGTTTTTCGATTCTAATAAGGTTAAATTATAATTCTGATAAAAAAGACCTCTATCTTTTTGCGTTCTCACTATCCAACCTGCTCCACTAGTATTACCCATACCAGAATCTTCTCCTTTTACATAATATTCAGTTACAATAAAAGGTTTACCCGACCAAGTTGCCCAATTATTCAAGTCTTCAGTATCAGGTGTCCAATGATTATAATAATTATTAGAAATAACATCTAAATATTTACCTGCGACTTTCATAAAAGCAGGATGATTTTTTTCTTCACTATAAAAACGAGCTCCAATATACATATGGTTTGGATCGTATTTCTTTATAGCTTTTGAAACTACAGAAAAATACTTATCTCCAACAAAAGCCATAAATAATTCGCGATACTCATCGGTAATTTCTTCTTTACTTATCCCTTGTTTCTCCAGCCATTGCTTTGCGGCTAAATAACCATAATCATCTGTTGGTAATTTTAAATAATTATCTAAAGCCTTAAATTTGAAAGGCATTTCATTATCAGAAAAGTATCCGAATAAATTTGGATCATCTTTATATTCTAATAATTGCCTAGCATGGGTATCACAAAATGTTTCAAAATTAGGATCGAACACAAAAATAGCATCATTAGGATAACCTGTATGCCCAGGTTGTTGATGCGTACCTCCTCGTTTACGCCCATAATTACTCATAAAATTCCAATTAATAGTATAAGGAAATGGTTTTTTGAGTGTTTTATTAACGGCAACAATTGCCTCAACATCAGACCATGATCCCGCACAATTAAAACCATTTTCTCGAAGCATTTCTATGGTTTCATTAATCCATTTTTCTTTAGTTTGAAACTTTTTCACAAACGCCGCTTGAGTTCTTTTTGATTTCCCTGTATTGATACTATTCAATGCTATATTGAAGTATCTATAGCCTAGCGGATCAATACCCCACCAACGGTCTTCTATTTTTTTTACATGAAAAAAACCTGTAATATCATTAGTTTGGTATTCTAAATCCCCACCGTATTTACTAAGCTTAGCTAAAGTTTTTGATGCTTTGAAGTCTGAAAGAAATTCTAAAGTTCGTGTTTTAAAAGGCTGATAATCTTTATAACTTCTTGTGCCATCTTTATTATAAATTTTCACCTTCGAATCAACCAAAATATAATCTTGATTTGAGCCATTTATACCTTGCTTCGTTGCACTTTTACATCCAAAAAAAAGCAGAACTACAGCAATACAGATTATTTTTTTCATCTTACTATTTTTAAATCTACCACTTATAATCTTTACCTTCTCTACTCAATCTCCACGATTCTTTCACTTCTTCCAACCCAGCCATCATTGTTCTCAATAATTCTGGTTTTTTGGCAGCTAAATCATGAGTCTCGCCAGGATCTTTCTTTAAATTGAAAAGCATTATTTCTTTTCCTTTATTCGGAATACAAATCTTGTAATCCCCACTTATATATGCATATAACTCAGTCCCATTATACAAACGTTGATAGCCTGAAGCTATTGGTACTGTTCTTTCTTCAAAATTACTGTTTAAAACCACAGACTTTAAGCTAACGCCGTCTAATGGAATCTTCTTGTTTGGAGAAATGTTTAGGATATCTAATATTGTTGGTAAGTAATCCACGGTTGAAGACTGGTAGTTTGAAACTTGATCTGCTTTAATATGTTCTGGCCATACTACTAACGATGGCACACGTAAACCACCTTCCCACATTTGGTGTTTATGCCCTCTAAAAGGACCAGCAGATGCAATTCCTTTTTTAGTCAACGGATCGGCTGGGCCGTTATCGCTACAGAAAAAGATAATGGTATTATCATCGACTTTATGTTTCTTTAAAAAATCATTTAACCGACCTATTTGTTCATCCATGGCAGTAATTGCACCATAATAATGTTTTTGACCAATTGGTAAATCAGGATATTTAGCTAAATATTCTGGACCTGCCACTACAGGCTCATGCGGTGTATGAAACCAAATGGTAGCAAAAAAAGGTTTTTCATCTAAAATTGATTTTTCTATAAAAGGAATCGCTCTATCCATAATAATACGACTGTCATCACCATCTAAATTTTCTGTTACAGGTTTTCCGTTTTGCACATAAATTGATCCTCCCCAAGAACCATCATCCATTGATCCCCAGCTGTTCCAACGTTCAGGAGTTTTTGTAGGATCCCATGTTGGCACGGCACTTTTTGTAGCAAAAGTTTCATCGTAGCCATGATGCCATGGAGGTGAGTACATGCCTCTAGATTCTACTTTGTCTGGTTCTACCCAACCTAAATGCCATTTCCCAAAAAAACCTGTAGAATAATCTACTTTTTTTAATACCTCAGCAATTGTGGTTTCGGCTGGTCTCATACCTCCTGTATGCGCTGCAAAAACACCTTGACGAAATGGGCTTCTACCCGTTAAAACACTAGCTCTAGTTGGTGAACATAATGGTGCCGCGGCATAAAAACTAGTAAACTTGATACCATCTTTAGACATCTTATCCAAATACGGTGTTATCACTTTATCATTTCCATTAAAACCGACATCGCCGTAACCAAGATCATCCGCCATAATAAGTATTATGTTTGGTTTTTTAGGCTTCAAATTATCCTGTGAATAACAATTACTAATTATAAAGCTAAAACTAGTAAATAATGCTAATTGATAAAAAAAATGAGTTCTCATATATTATTTTTTCTTTTATTCATAAAGGCTACAGCTACAAGCAAATAAATTTCTACTAGTCTAACAATCATCTTATTATTCTAATCAAACACAATTGGATCAACATATTCCTTTTTTCTAATATATAACCAAAGCCTGTTATTTTCTAAATTGCCATAATCTGAATAACCTATAGATTCCTGTCTAACAATCTCAAAAATAGTTGCTCCAACATCAATAGGATAAATGTAATTATTTTTTACTCAATATTCTGAGAATCTATCATCAAAAGACTCGAGGTAATTGAACACTAAATCGATAATTGAACAAAGTATAACGAATACAAAATCTAGTGAAGATATTTTAGCGAATACCGATGCCTCCGAGGTATTCAAAAAATGAATACAATAACTATTCCTATGGGTTTTATTAAAGAGAATTTAAAGTTCAGATACGGAACTCATTGAAATTCAAAACAAGATTAAACTAAAAACAGTAATAAATAATTAAGTACGAACTTATTCTGATTTATAAGATTTTTCTATTAAAAATAAATAACTTCGCTTTGCGTATTGGTATGAAAAAATGAAATTATAACATACTTATATGAATGAAATTTGGATTGAAAAGAATAATTCAATCTCTAATTCTAATGGAAACAAAACTTATGTATCTAGAAGTTTATGCAATTAATAAGAAAAAAAATCAGAAAAGTAAACATTTAAGATCTTGAAAATTAAAAAAAGATAGGAAAACAAACTTTTATCGAAACTTATTCTTCTGCAAACAACGAAGAAAATCTAACCGAATATTTAAGAGAAAAATTTTCTACGGAACCACTTAAGACTGAACTGAATGATAAAAATTCTGAATTTTATTTTAATGAATTTAACGAATAAGCAAATGGATATTTAAAAGTAAACACAAGACAAAACCTTTTCGAAAAAGTGATAAAATTAGCGAAAGAGAAAAATGTGGAATTTGTTTGGCTATCCGTTTGGGAGCAAAACCCAAGAGCAATTCGGTTTTATCAAAAAAAATGGATTTGTGCCATTTGATAAGCATATTTTAAAACTTAGCAATGATGAACAATATGACATTATGATAAAATTAGAACTCAATAAAGAAAAACCAGTAGCTAACGCTAACATAGTATAACAATAATAAAAACTCTTTACCAAAGAATAAAATGAAAAACACATTAATAACATTTTTGCTTTTATGTCCAATATTTTTATGGGCCGATCCATGGGACAATTTAACCTTACAGCAAGCAAAACAAGTTTGTGAATTTTTAAAAACAGATCCATATATTCTGGATTATTGCGATTGCTGTGACTATGAAGGTGAATATGCCACAAAAATCTACCTAATGAAAGTGAAATCGACAGAAATTATTACTTGCGACTGGAATTCGGAATACTATAGTGTAAGAACAGATGTTGATGTTTTGGCTGAAATTCCATATGTAAAAGAGGGACCCGACATTAATTCTGCCCATCGATACAAATCAAAACAAGAGCTAATAATAACCATGAATTATACATGGGCATACAACAAACAAAAAGAAAAGGCTGCGCCCATATACACAATTACTCCCTATGATATCTACGGAGAAAGTAACCCCAACTCTGGTTATTGTAGAGCGTTTATAAATTTCCCAAATCCAAAATATATAAAAAACAGAAAATATAAAAAGTGGTATAATAAAAGATTTTAAATTTAAGAAACACGATTGTTAACGCTTTATATATTAAACACAACATTTTTGATCTAATACAAACTCAAAAGCCTATAAACTTCTTACTTAACATAAACGAACCATTAACGAACACCCTAAACCCAGCAATAACTAGTATTAGGGATTGAACGGTTTGTTTGAAATCCTGTTTGTTTTTCCTTAAAAAAAATAAACAGATTGAGTAGGGAGATATTAATATTCATGAGTTCCTTAATTTAAAATAGAAACCCACGAATAAAGCCCACACCTTTTGGGTAACGCCCAAGTTCTAATTGGCTACTTCACTAATAAATTTAATTCGGTATAATCGTAGTTCATCATCGTCGTAATCACCATCGAATTCCTCTATGGCATCTGTAATACTATCGGTATTCGACTCCATGAAATACTCGTGAATTTCTTCTTGTTGATCTTCGTCGAGAATATCATCTATCCAGTAAGTGATATTCAATTTAGTTCCCGAATACACAATGGCTTCCATTTCTTTAATGAAATCGCCCATAGACATACCTTTGGATGATGCAATATCATCTAGTGGTAATTTTCTATCAACATTTTGAATAATATATAGCTTGTTTGCAGAATTACTTCCTGTAGATTTTACAACTAAATCGTCGGGACGCGTGATGTCGTTATCTTCTACATATTGCGCTATAAGCGCCACGAAATCCTTACCATATTTTTTAGCTTTCCCATCTCCTACACCGTGTACATTACCAAGTTCTACAATGGTTACAGGGTATTTAAGCGCCATATCTTCTAGCGATGGATCTTGAAAAACCACAAATGGTGGCACGCCGAGTTTTTTGGCATTCTTTTTTCGTAAATCTTTAAGCATACGCATTAAAACGGCATCGGCAACGGCATTTGCGCCTTTTGCAGCTGTAATTATAGAACCATCTTCTTGTGCGCCATCAAAAATATGATCTTCCGTCATCATGAAAGATACTGGGTTTTGTATAAAATCACGACCAGAATCTTTTAATTTTATAACGCCATAGGTTTCAATATCCTTTTTAAGAAATCCAGCAACTAATACTTGGCGTAAAAGTGCCATCCAATATTTGGTATCTTTCTCTTTTCCTTTTCCAAAAAAGACTTGCTCATTAGTTTTATGAGAATTTATAAGTGCGTTTTCTTTGCCCGTAAGTACGTTTACTAAATCTTTAGATTTGTACTTTTCGTTTGTATTAGAAATGGTTTCTAGTAATAATTTAACTTGTTCCTTAGCTTCACCTTTCTTTTTAGGATGTCTAACGTTATCATCCATTTCGCCTCCATCGCCTGTCTCGTTATCAAATTCTTCACCAAAATAATGAAGAATAAATTTACGCCGTGACATAGATGTTTCTGCGAAAGCAACCACTTCTTGCAATAAGGCATGACCAATTTCTTGCTCTGCCACAGGTTTGCCAGACATAAATTTTTCTAGCTTTTCAATATCTTTATAAGCGTAATAAGCCAAACAATGTCCTTCGCCACCATCTCTACCTGCTCTACCTGTTTCTTGGTAATAACTTTCTATACTTTTTGGAATATCGTGATGGATTACAAAACGCACATCGGGTTTATCTATCCCCATTCCAAAAGCAATAGTGGCTACAATAACATCGCAATCTTCCATTAAGAATTTGTCTTGATGGCTAGATCTTGTTTTAGCATCTAAACCTGCGTGATACGGTAAAGCATTTACACCGTTTACTTGCAGTACTTGGGCTAACTCTTCTACGCGCTTGCGACTTAAACAATATATAATTCCAGATTTACCATCGTTTTGTTTTACAAAACGAATAATATCGGCATCTACATTTTTAGTTTTTGAGCGTACCTCGTAATATAAATTTGGCCTATTAAAGGATGCTTTAAAAGTTGTTGCTCCAGAAATCCCTAAGTTTTTAATAATATCTTCTTGAACTTTTGGAGTTGCTGTTGCGGTTAGGCCAATAATTGGAATATTATCACCAATACGGCCTATTATATGTCTTAAGTTTCTGTATTCTGGTCTAAAATCATGTCCCCACTCACTTATACAGTGTGCCTCATCTACGGCCATGAACGATATTTTTACAGTACGTAAAAACTCAACATTTTCCTCTTTTGTTAACGATTCTGGGGCTACATATAGTAATTTAGTTACACCATTTACGATATCTTCCTTTACGCGTTTAACTTCGGTTTTATTTAAAGATGAATTTAAAACGTGTGCAACGCCTTCCTCATCCGAAATCCCTCGAATAGCATCCACTTGGTTTTTCATTAATGCAATTAAAGGAGATACAATTATTGCTGTTCCCTCTTGCATTAATGCAGGCAATTGGTAACATAGCGATTTACCTCCACCCGTTGGCATAATCACAAATGTGTGATTACCCGTAATAATACTTGTTACTACATCTTCTTGTAGGCCTTTGAATTTATTGAATCCAAAATATTTTTTTAAGGCACTATGTATTTCTTTTTTAACTGTCAACATGAATTGTATGAATTATTTTTCACCTGTAAAGAGTAAACACACAAAGCCTATTAATTGCTATCAATTTCATTGTGTATTTAGAGAGTCTCAATCTTTTTTTCGTTAGTTTTGCAACGAAAAAACAAGTAAAAAATAAAATTAATTTAATTATCAAGTTTAAAGATAATAAAATCTTTAATGCTTCAACCATAAAAAATAATAAATTTTGAGTACAGAAAATTCTATTATTGAAACTGCTAAGCAAACAATTGAAATGGAAAGCAAAGCCATTTTAAACTTATCTAGCTTAGTAACAAAAGATTTTGCAGCTGCTGTAAATCTAATTTATAACTCCAAAGGACGCGTTATTATTACAGGTATTGGTAAAAGTGCCATTATTGGAAATAAAATTGTTGCTACTTTAAACTCCACCGGAACCCCTGCTATTTTCATGCATGCTGCCGATGCCATACACGGTGATTTGGGTTTGATTTTAAACGATGATGTGGTAATCTGTTTATCAAAAAGTGGTAACACTCCAGAAATTAAAGTGATAATTCCATTAATAAAACGTGCTAATAATAAAATGATTGCCATAACAGGAAATGTAAATTCCTTTTTAGCGCAACATGCTGATTATGTTTTAAATGCATACGTTGAAAAAGAAGCATGCCCAAACAATTTAGCTCCAACAACAAGTACTACAGCACAATTAGTAATTGGTGATGCTCTTGCAGTTTGCTTATTAAACTTACGCGGATTTTCGAGTACAGATTTCGCAAAATACCACCCAGGTGGTGCACTTGGTAAAAAACTATATTTAAGGGTTGAAGATATCTCTTCTACCAACGAAAAACCTGCAGTAAATGGCGATGCTAGCATCAAAGAGGTTATTGTAGAAATTACAGCAAAAATGCTTGGTGTAACCGCCGTTGTAGAAAACAACGAAATTATTGGTATAATTACAGACGGTGATTTACGTAGAATGTTAACTAAGGTTGACGATTTCTCTAAACTAATTGCTAAAGATATTATGGGTGCCAACCCTAAACGCATACAGTCTAACGCTATGGCCATAGAAGCTTTAGAGGTTATGGAAGCTAACGATATTTCTCAGCTTTTAGTTGAAGAAAACGGAAAGTATGCAGGTGTGGTTCACTTACACGATTTAATTAAAGAAGGCATTATATAATGGCGAAGAAGGATATTAATGAGATGTCTTTTTTAGACCATCTTGAGGATTTACGTTGGCACTTAATTCGAATTTGCTCGGCCGTAATGATTGTGGCAACGTTAGCATATATTTTTAGTCGTTTTATTTTCGACGAAATTATTTTTGCGCCACTACATATGGATTTCCCTACATACGATTTTCTATGTAAAGCAGCACAATTCCTAGGTGTAACTACCACATTTTGCGCCGATAAAATTCCTCTAATATTACAAAACCGGACCATGGCTGGGCAGTTTTCTGCCGATATTTGGACTGCTATTTTGGGTGGTTTCATAATTTCGTTCCCTTACGTTATTTACCAATTGTGGAGTTTTATTAGTCCAGGTTTGCATAGTAAAGAACGTAAACATTCACGTGGTTTTATCATTATTTGCTCACTCTTATTCTTTTTAGGTGTGCTTTTTGGCTACTATATTATTACACCGCTATCTATTAACTTTTTGGCAAATTATAGTATTTCCGCCATGGTGGATAACCAAATTGATATTAGCTCATATATCGCTTTAGTTCGTGCTTCGGCATTAGCGTCTGGCCTAATTTTCGAATTACCAATCATCATTTATTTTTTAACCAAAATAGGTTTGGTTACTCCAGAGTTCTTAAAAAAATATCGAAAATATGCTATGGTAATCGTATTAATTCTGTCGGCCATAATTACACCTCCAGATATTGCTAGTCAAGTTATTGTGGCTATTCCTATTATAATTTTATATCAAGTAAGTATTACTATTTCTAAAATAGTGATTAGAAATCAAAAACGAAAAGAGAAAAAAAATGTCAGAGTCAGTTAAAGAATTCAACGATTACCGTTCTAAAATGAACGATAAAATTTTAGGTGATAATAATAAGATTATAAAACGCATTTTTAACTTAGATACTAACGCTTTCGCGGAAGGAGCTCTCGATGTTAAAACCAAAGAATTACTTGGCTTGGTAGCTTCGGCTGTTCTACGCTGCGACGATTGCGTGAAATACCACCTAGAAACCAGTTATAAAATTGGGTTAAAAAAAGAAGAAGTTGTAGAAGCTTTGGGTATTGCAACACTAGTTGGCGGAACTATTGTAATTCCGCATTTACGAAGAGCTTATGAGTTTTGGGATGCTTTAGAAGAAGATAGCAAAACCCAATAAAAACATAAAAAACCAACAACTGTTAAAAAAGTGTATATGATTTCACTATTTTTAACGTTCACTATAAAGATATGATTTTAAAAGCCGAAAATTTAATGAAGTCCTACAGCGGACGAAAAGTTGTAAAAGATATTTCTCTTGAAGTTAATCAAGGTGAAATTGTTGGACTTTTAGGCCCTAATGGTGCCGGAAAAACAACTTCTTTTTACATGATTGTAGGTTTGGTAAAACCTAACGGCGGACATATTTTTCTTGATAATAAAGAAATCACCAACTACCCGATGTACAAACGTGCACAACATGGTATTGGTTATTTAGCACAAGAAGCTTCGGTTTTTAGAAAATTAAGTATTGAAGATAATATTTTAAGTGTGTTGCAACTTACTAAACTGAGTAAAAAAGAGCAAGTATACAAAATGGAATCGCTTATTGAAGAGTTTGGTTTAGGACATATTAGAAAATCTCGAGGCGATTTATTATCTGGTGGAGAACGTCGAAGAACAGAAATTGCTCGTGCTCTTGCAACCGACCCTAGTTTTATTTTATTAGATGAACCTTTTGCAGGTGTAGATCCTGTGGCTGTTGAGGATATTCAACGTATTGTAGCACAACTTACCAAAAAAAATATTGGAATCTTAATTACCGATCATAACGTACAAGAAACCCTTGCCATTACCGATAGAACATACTTAATGTTTGAAGGTAGTATTTTAAAAGCCGGTGAACCCGAAGAACTTGCTAGTGACGAAATGGTGCGTAAGGTATATTTAGGTCAGAATTTCGAGTTACGTAAAAAGAAAATTCGTGATTAAAGCTTAACTACTTTTTCATTATTCCATGTTTTTTTTGTCATTCCGCGTTTGATGCGGAATCCACTCTTTTTGAAATGACGCTTTCCGAAGTTTACTTTTATATGCTTATTATATTTATTCAGTTATTCACACTGTTAATTATAACAACATCGGAAGATTTAAAACAAAACAAACGTTACATAACATATTTAAAAATTACGCTGACACTTGTTTTTTCTGGTACTATTATGGAGCTATTGGACTGGAACCACTTATGCCCTTTTCAATGTATTCTTCTAACCTCCTCTCCATTTATCACTTTAAATTTAACAAAAGGGACTACTTGTCTTTTTAAAAAACTATTTAAAAAAGAACCTTTTCAAACCATTCGCAGAAAATTAAGTGATGGTATTTGGGTAAATAATAAAGGGGACATTAAACAAATTGATTATTATATTTTTTATTCATTTGTTTTATCAGCATTACCACTCATTATAATTGTTGGTTTATTTATAATTCTCAACAACACGATGTGTTAATTTATTTCATATTAAAAAATTAATCTATTTCATTAGAGAACCATTCACTTTAGGTTTTATGGTTTCGAACTCCCCATTTATAATTATACCTAAAATATTTTATTTTATAAAAACCAGACCTATTTCAAATTCATTTTAAAATACATTTGGAATGTTTAAAAATTATTTCATATCTTTATGATATCAAAATAATATCATTTTAAACTTAACAAATTAATCATGAAAGAAGAAAAAATTATTGTTCCTGCAAACGGTTATCTTATTCTATTTTTAACGGCTCTTCTTTTTTGCGGAAGTATATTTCTAGCTATTTTCACAAAAGAATCTTCTTTTTTCACCATAACACTTACCGTCTTTTTCTTTATTCCAGGATTTTTAATGGTGCAACCAAACAACGCAAGAGTATTATTGCTCTTCGGAAAATATGTGGGAACCGTTAAAAAGAATGGTCTGTTTTGGGTATTACCTTTTTATACTAAGAAAAAAATTTCCTTACGTGCTAGAAATTTTGATAGTGAGCGTTTAAAAGTAAACGACAAACTAGGTAACCCAATTATGATTAGTACCATTTTAGTTTGGCGCGTAAAAGACACATATAAAGCTGCTTTTGACGTGGACGATTTTGAAAATTTTGTACGTGTACAAACCGATGCTGCTGTTAGAAAACTTGCAAGTATGTATCCGTATGATAATTTTGCAGATGAAGGTTTAACCGAAGACATTACACTAAGATCGAGCGTGAATGAAGTTAGCGAAGCTTTAGAAAAGGAAATAGAAGAACGCTTATCTATTGCAGGAATTGAAGTTTTAGAGGCTAGAATTGGCTACTTAGCCTATGCTCAAGAAATTGCAAATGCGATGCTAAAACGCCAACAAGCAACAGCTATTGTTGCCGCCAGACATAAAATTGTTGAAGGTGCTGTTAGCATGGTTGAAATGGCTCTAGCAGAATTAGGTAAAAAACAAATTGTAGATTTAGATGAAGATCGTAAAGCCGCTATGGTTAGTAACTTAATGGTGATACTTTGTGGTGATAAGGATGCCTCTCCCGTGTTGAACACAGGAACTTTAAATCAATAAAAAATGCGCGTTTTTAAGGAAGAACAACGGTTTACACAAACTTGGATTATTACTCTACTAACTATTCAAGCTGTTATTGCAATAATCTTTGTTTCTAATGAATTTTTAAAATCAAGAAACGGAGATATCACAGAATACTTCGGAACGTTAGCCATCATTTTAGCTGCCACCGGATTAATATTCCTGTTTAAACTTAGAACCCGAATTGACGAGGTTGGTATACATTATCAGTTTTTTCCTTTTCATTTAAAATTGAAAACCATATTTTGGCGAGATATTGAAACTACAAAAATTCGAAATTATAATGCTTTTTCAGAATATGGCGGCTATGGCGTAAAAGGTACTTTCTTTGGAAAAAAAATTAGAGGTATCGCTATAAATGTTAGTGGAAACACTGGCATTCAGCTCAAGCTTAAAAATGGTAAAAAGATATTAATTGGTACTTTAAAGAAAAACGATGCCAACACTGTTATAAACAGATATTTTAATAAAAATTAATTATGGCTAAAAAAAAGGCTTTTGCATTACGTATTAATGAGGATATGCTAAAGGCTATTGAGAAATGGGCTGCGGATGAGTTCCGCAGCACTAATGGACAGTTGGAATGGATGCTTAATGAAAGTTTAAAAAAAGCTAAGCGCAACCCAAAACCTAAAAATAATTCCTCGGATTAATTATCCTTTTCTTCTTTCTAATAATACCATCATCATTAAACCTAAAACAATGCGGTATTCATCATCTGCATCAATGGTTTCTAATTTAGATACACTAAATTTTCTTCCAAAAAACGAACCTTCTTTTTTAAGTTTAACTATTGGTTTTTTATTCAAATCAAGCACACTATAACTCGGATTGAAAAAATAACCAGTAAAAAGGCCGAGAATAGGAATTTCCCCAAACATAGAATCAAACACCTTTATCCAAGCATTATCCTCACGAATATGGTATTGCAATTTCTGATTTTGATCTATAAGTTCATATTCAGCTTTCCAAATGGATCTCCATCCTTTTCTTGCTATTTTACCAAGTTCTGTGCCCTTTTTATCTTTCATACTGTAGGCAGCAGAAAAATCGATCCAACGATCGGCATTAATTCTATAATTTACTTCAGTCTTATTTTCATTGTCATAAATAAGAATATCTTCTTTAAGCTTAAACATTTTTTGTTTTACATAAGCAACTGTAGATCCCGAAGCATCTGTAGCTACAAAATCGTTTGCAAACGTTGAAATGTTAAACTTAAAATTTAAAGGAAATGTTATATTTTTCATCTAGATAAATTATTTGTTTTTTGATGCTTGTTCTTTTAATAATTTCTTTTGGTAACGTCCTTGTACTACATCTACAATAACCAAAACGGCTAATACAAAATAGAAAGTGGTTTTACTCATTGGCTCAATATTTTCACCAAATATATTAATGTGTGCTAAATGACCTCCCTCGGTAACTAGCATAATCCCAACTATAAACAGAATAAACAACCCAAGCACTTCGTACATACGATTTTTTGCCAAAAACGAAGAAATTTTATCGGCCATAACGAGCATTAACAATCCGCTTACCACAATAGCAATTGCCATTATAATAAATGCTGTTGTACTACTCTCTAAATGACTAGTAAGACCAATAGCAGCCAAAATAGAATCAAATGAAAACACTAAATTCATAATTACAATACTCGTAATTACGGCGTTGGCAGATTTTAAACGTTTACCACCTCCTTCTACATTATGCGTTAAATCGTGATTAGAAATCATATGCCAAATTTCCTTTATTGCCGTATAAATTATGAATCCGCCACCGACTAAAACAATAATACTGTGACCATTAAATGCAAAATGAAGAATATCTGCTATACCGCCTGTTAAGAATGAAAACGGTTCTTTAAAAAACCCAATAATTGAAACTAATACAAATAAAAGTACAATTCTTAAAACAATAGCAATTAAAATCCCCACTTTACGAACACGTTTTTGTTCTGTTTCTGGGGCTTTTTTACTTTCTAAAGAAATGTATAATAAGTTATCGAATCCTAAAACGGCTTGTAAAAGAATTAGCATTAATAGCGTGAAAATGTTTTCTAACATTGGTAAATTATTTGGAGTTTAAATTATCTAAAGCAGACAAAATTATATAAAGAATTATTATTAATGGTATAGCTGCAAATTGCAAAACAATTAAAAGTACCACGCACAAAATTAGAAAAACATAGCGCACTACATTATCCTTAAAACCATAGTTTTTAAATTTTAAGGCGAAAAGTTTTATGTTAGCATTTAATATGTAGCAACTAAGTAAAGTAAGCGCGATTAAAAACCACTTATTTAAAATAATAGAATTTATAATATCGTTATTTTGAAATTCAAGAATAAGAGGTAATGATAGAATTAATAACGCATTTGCTGGCGTTGGCAAGCCTTTAAAGTACGTTTGTTGATCTTCATCTATATTAAATTTAGCTAATCGATATGCCGATGCTAAAGTAATTAATAAGCCCATTAGTGGCAGGACTTGTAAGTTAGTCCCAATCCAACTGGAATGTTCTTGCCAATGAGAAGCTTCAGAGTAATCTACAAAATTACCACTTGCTAATAATAACAGCTTATACATAATAATTCCGGGTACCAAGCCACTAGTTACCATATCTGCTAATGAATCTAACTGCAAACCTAACGGACTAGAAACGTTTAACTTTCTAGCTGCAAAACCATCAAAAAAATCAAAAAATATACCTAAGAACACAAATAATGCCGCCGCAACAAAATCATCATTTACTGCTAAAATAACGGCTATACAGCCACTTAACAAATTTAAAAGGGTAATAGCATTAGGAATGTGTTTCTTCATATTTAATGATTTAATTTTGTAAAAATAGCAAACAATTTTCGTCTAAAACAATATCTATAGTAAATTCAAGTTTTATAGTCTTAAATAATACGCCATTTGGCATTAAATAAGTTGAAGTTTCAATTTGAAATTTTATGATTAAATAGCTATTATGTGCATCTTTGTAAAAAATTTTCGATTGAAACTTAACTTTGCTACTTTATTCTTTGTAATCTCTATTTCGGTATTCGGCCAAACGGTTAGGAAATATTCGAACGAATTCATGAATATTGGCGTGGACGCAGCTGCTCTTGGTATGAGTAGCGCAGTAACTTCGCATTCTGCAGATGTTAATTCCGGGTATTGGAATCCTGCTGGGCTTTTAAAATTAGAAGACAATCAGCTTTCATTAATGCATTCTAGCTATTTTGCAAATATTGCAAATTACGATTATGCTGCTTTTGCTATGCCTTTAGATGATAGAAGTGCTATTGGAATCTCCCTAATTCGTTTTGCTGTTGATGATATTTTGAATACTACACAACTTATAGACGATCAAGGAAATATTAATTACGATAGGATTAGTTTATTTTCCACGGCCGATTATGGTTTAACATTCTCGTACGCAAGAGCATTACCTGTACAAGGTTTAAATTACGGAATAAATGCCAAAGTTATTCGCCGTGTTATTGGTGACTTTGCGTCTTCTTGGGGTTTTGGTTTCGATTTAGGTATTCAGTTTGAAACAGATAACGATTGGAAGTTTGGTATTATGGCTCGTGATATCACCACAACTTTTAATGCTTGGGCCATTGATGAAGAAGAATTTGCAACTGTACAAGATGCTGTTGAGGGGCAAAACCAAGAACTACCTGAAACTACCGAAATTACCATTCCTAAATTACAAATAGGAATTTCTAAACTTGCTGATTTTAATTATGATTATACATTATTAACTGCTGTTAATTTAAACGTGAGGTTTGAAGAAAATAATGATATTATTTCAACACCGGTTGCTAGTATTAACCCTGCTTTAGGTTTCGAATTTGGGTATATTGACATGGTTTATTTACGTGCCGGAATGGGTAATTTCCAAAATGAACTACAGCTTGATAACACAGAACAACTTAGCTTTCAACCTAGTTTTGGTGTTGGTTTTAAATATAATGGCATTCAAATAGATTACGCTTTTACCGATATTGGAGACCAAAGTGTGGCTCTATATTCTAATGTTTTTTCCTTAAAGATAGATTTAAGTTCCTTTAGATAATATTCAATGTTTATGAAAAAAATATTCTTTTTACTTCTTCTTTTATTTTCATTTGAAATCATACAAGCTCAAGATGTTTTACTATCTGACAATGCTGAAATAAGCGTGCTTACCGTAGGCCCAGGTACAGAATTAAACGATGCCTTTGGGCATAGTGGATTTAGAATAAAAGACCCTTCTAGGGGTTTAGATGTTGTTTATGGCTATGGAGAATACGATTTTGACTCTCCTAATTTTTATTTGAAATTTGCTCAAGGAAAACTGAATTATTTAATTAGTAAAACTGAATTTAATCGATTTTATCAAGTTTATATTTATTATAACCGAAGTATAAAAGCACAAGTTTTAAATTTATCTCAAGCTGAAAAACAAAAACTTTACGACTTTTTAGTTAATAATTACAAACCTGAAAATAGAAGGTATTTGTACGAATTCTTTTTTGATAATTGTGCCACTAAAATTAAAGATGTTACCAATTTAGCGGTTAATAATACCATAACATTCAATAAACCAAAAGATTTTAAAGATGCAACTTTCAGAACTTTAATTTATGGTAAAGTAAACAAAAATTCTTGGGGCAGTTTTGGGATTGATTTAGCTTTAGGTTCTGTAATTGATAGGCAAGCAACACCCGAGGAACACATGTTTCTTCCAGAAAACATCTATAAATTCTTTGAAGTAGCAACTATAGGTAACGGAAACAAGCCTTTAGTAAAGCAAAACCATCTTTTGTATAATCGAAAAAAAATAATTAAGTCCGAATCATTTACTACAAGTCCTATTTTTGTTTTTAGCCTTATTGGTTTGTTCATCCTTTTTATAACGTTTAAAGACTACAAAAATAATACACGAAGTAATTGGATAGATGTTACGCTATTTATCACAACGGGACTTCTTGGCATTCTTATTTTACTACTTTGGTTTGCTACGGACCACACAGGAACGCATCAAAATTACAATCTCCTTTGGGCTTTTGTTCTTAATATTTTTGTGATCGGACAACTTTTTAAGAAAACTCCTAGTGCATGGTTTGTTAAATACTTAAAGCTTTTAGTGATTCTATTGTGCTTGCTAATCTTGCATTGGCTTATTGGTGTTCAAGTATTCTCTATTGCATTAATACCGTTACTAGTAGCGCTATTTATTAGGTATGTGTTTTTGATAAAGTATTTTAATAGAAGTTAATACGTAATAAACAACGAGATCACACTTGTAAACACAATAAATTAAAACGGAAGAATCATTTATTGTCCCCTAAAGAATACCATAGTACTTATTGTTTTTACAATAATATTTAGATCTAAGAAAAAACTACGATGCTTAATATAATATAAATCGTATTGAAGTTTTAATAAGCTATCATCAACAGAGCTACCATACCTTGTTTTTACTTGAGCCCAACCTGTAAGTCCGGGTTTTACAATATGTCGAGTTTCGTAAAAGGGCAATAAATCAGAAAGTTCTGCAACAAAACGAGGACGTTCTGGCCTAGGACCAATTAAACTCATTTCTCCTTTTAAAATATTTATAAACTGAGGGATTTCATCTAACCTAGAATGCCTTAGAAATTTACCAAACGGTGTAATTCTTATATCATTTTTCTGAGCCCAAACGGCACCATTTTTTTCAGCATTTTCAATCATACTTCTGTATTTTATAATCTGAAAAGGCCTACCATTTTTACCTATTCGCTTTTGTGTATAAAAAAGTGCACCTCTATTTCCTATTAAATTTCCTATTAAAATTAAAGGAAGAAAAACTAAACTTATTAATAAACCAATGATTGAAATAGCAATATCAAACACTCTTCGGAAAAATAAATATAACTTATTATGATTGCTTCGGCTAAAGGGAAAATACTTGTAAAAATCTTTACCAACAAATTGTACAGGTACACGTTGAGTCATTTCCTCATAAGCCTGAGTATATTCCTTAATAGGAAAACCGTTTTCCAATAATGTTATTAAATCGCGATAAATACTCGGTGTTATGGTCTCGGAATTATAACTTGCTATAACAATTTCGGATATATTCTCTTGTTTGATAACTTGATGAATTTCCTTTGGACTAAATTCTTTTGCCCCATTAAATTTTATACTTTCACCTTTTTCCGTTTCACAATTAATAAAACCTACAATTTGATAATTGGGATCGGAATTTCTAAAAGCATCTACAATAGATTGAATGCTCGAAATTTCTCCAACTATTAAAGCTTTTTTATAAAACCTAGGAGACGTAATAAATGTAACATAAACCCATCTCCAAATGAATAATGCTGAAACTATAGAACAATAAAAATATAGTATTTGTAATCTATTATCTGGTAGAACAGGAGTTAAAATTGGAGTTAAAAAATAAAACAAAACGGTTGTAGAAGCTGTAAAAACAATATTTGCGAACGTTTTATCTATTTTACTAGATTTTTGCAAATCGTATAGTTCAAAAATAGTTCCGAATACGGATATATATAAAATGAGGATAAATACCCATTTCCAGTTCTCTTTGTTGATAATAAAATAATTGAAATCAAAAATATTACTAACCACATATAACACAACTAGCACAGATAGAATATCTATGATACGCAAAAGAACCTTGCGTTCTGAAATATCAAAATGTATACCGTTATTAAACATTTTTTTGCTAGTTTAGAAGTGTAAAGATATAAAAGTAAACAAGACAGCCCTTGTTTAACTCAAGAGATTACGCCATTGAAGTTTAACTTTTTCCCAATCATAGTCCTCTACTTTTTTCCTTGCTTCATTTGATATTTCATTAGCTTTTACGGGGTTAAAAGCTATTTCCTTTATGGCAGACAAAAATGCTTTAGTATTATTTGATTCAACTAGTATACCTTCCTTGTTATTTTTAATTAAAAAAGGCATCCCTCCAACATTTGTAGATATCACTGGTAAGCCTAATGCCATAGCTTCTATAACACTTACAGGCGCATTATCAATAGTTGTCGTGTTTATAAAAACATTGTAATCTTCAGCTTTTTTATGCCATTCTTGTTTTGATAATCGCCCAGTAAATTCAACTTCAATTTTTAATTTTTCTGCTAATAATTTGGACGCTTCCAAACTACCATCTTTTTCGGGGCCAATCATACATAACTTAACTTCGATATTTTCATCTTTTAAAGCTTTTAAAATTTTAATCGCTAATGATGGATTGTATATTTTAGAAAAAGACCGTACCCATAATAAGTTAACAGATTCATAGATTCTTAGTTGAAATTTATAACATCCAATCTTAATAGAATTTGGTATGAATACTAAATTATTAAAATTATTTGCTTCAAAATGCGACTTTAAGTATTGAGAAGGCGCTACATTCTTGTAAGCATGTTTAAATAAGGCTTGAGATAATCTAGGTGATTTTTTTAACCTTTTCGGTAATTCACCTCCATGTAAAATAGGAACATATTTTAATTTAAAGTAGCGGCATAATTGACTTACAGTATAAGCATAATAAAAATTTAACGTGCTATAGGTGTCTATTAACACATAATCGGTTGTTTTTCTATGTTTGAAAACACCCCAAAGCATATCGAGAAACCGGAGAATCATGTTTGAATAGGTTGACGCATACGTTACATTGAACCCTAAGCTTGATAGCCCTTTTCCTAAGGTATCAATAGTAGATTCGGTTTTACCCTTTTCCGATAATTTGTTTCCTATGTACAGGATCTTTTTCATTTACAACTTGTAATAAACTTAATGCATATATAAATGCAGGTGCTGCAATACGCATGGCCGAATGATTTATTGTAAGCAACCAAAATAAATAAAACGAATAGAACAGCACATTACTTCTATTTCCCATTCTAAAAAATAGAGGAGCCAATAATAAAATTAAAAAAGCGAGAACTCCGAATAAACCATGTTCTGCAATAATACGACTTACTTCATTATGAGATGCCGCGTGAATACCTGTTTTTTGAAATCTAATTTCTTTAGCTCGACCAACGCCTATACCAAAAAAAGGATTATTTTTAAACTCTTCAAATTCTAATAAAAACAAATCTCCTCGTCCTGTAGTAACATCATCTTTCTCTTGGCCTACAGCATTTTGGTTGGCATATCTTTTTTCAATAAAACCATTAGTTTGAATCGTTGAAAAACCCCAAGTTACTACTGCTATAACAAGAAAAAAGAATACTGATATTAGCATGCTGCTTTTATCTTTTTTATTCATACTTCGATATTGAATAAATATAAAAGCAAAAATCATAAACAAAGCAGTAATTACACCACCTCGACTAAATGTAACAATAGCTCTAAATGAAAATAAGAAGAGTAACAATAAGTCCAAATATCTATACCATTTCGTCTTACTAAAATAAAAAAAACGAACAGTAACCAAAAACATACCTAGCCCCAAAACAGTAGCTACTTGATTGGGTCCAAAACCACCAGACGATACAAAGTTAGATCCCGTACCTGTAGTAACCGCCGATACATCTGGATTATAAATAAAAATATAAACCAACGTACTTGCAAGCGGGTATATAGTAAAATTCACAATAGTCTCTAATTGTGATTTAGTAATTTTAGCCCCAAAACAAAACAAAGCAGATAAACCTAAACAAACAGGGCCACTTAAATTAAAAGCAATAGCTTTTCTTATATTACTTATATCATCTAGTATCACCAAAGACACATAGACACTAGGTATTAGCAAAACTAGATACAGCAAATAGATCGTAGCTTTTTTATTAAAACCTCGATACATAAGCCCCATAACAGCAAACATAATTACCAAATACTTGATCGCCTCATAAAATAAAATACCTCCAGACATTCTAAGAATAACCTCTGATCCTAAAACATAAGTACATGCCTTTATTATTTCAATAGTTTTTAACTTTTGAGGAGCACTTATTATTTTTATAACAAAATAAATAACTATCCCGAATAAAAAAAGATTGCCATACCCTCTAAATAGATATAGAATTATACCAAATAAAATATGCAGGCTTAATATTTTAATATAGGTATTCTTCATTAATTTCTGCTAATATCTTTATAGACTTTTATTACCTTAGGTATTATATGTTTTTCAGAAAAATTTATTTTTACTTGTTTTTTTAAAGCATTCCCCATGAGGCTTGCTTGATTCTTATCTCTAATTATTGATAAAATACCAGTACAGAGCTCTTGTTCGTTTTCTTGGTTTACAAGCACTCCTAATGACTTGTTTTCTATAACCTTAGGACAATCTCCAACATTAGTTGATACTACAGGCAATCCTGCTAAACCGTATTCTAATAGAGCCAAAGGTAAGCCTTCAGATTTTGAAGACAAAACTCCAATGCTGCAATGCTTTAAAATAGCCGAAATATCAAGACAAGTATCATAAATAAAAACATTTTCTTCTAAACTTTCTTTTTTCACATAATTAAATATAGCCTGAGAATAGTCATCTTTAAAATCTTGACCTACCAAATGTAAAGTCCAATCAGGATAATTTACGAGAACTAACTTAAAAGCATTCAATAAATTTAGATGATCTTTTTGTGGTCTCAAATTAGCTAGACACACAATACGTCTCCCCGTTTCTCCTCTCAAATTTGTTATTAATTGGGTATCACTTACAACCGCATAATTAGGTAAATAACTTACTAATTTTGCTTTCAAGTTAATTTTTGTCCAATTTTCTAACTTAGAATTAACAGAAAATACGTGATTAAAAAACCGCGAACATTGCGTTAGCAACCCTTTGGAACGTTCGTGTAAAAATTCACTTTTACCGTAATGGTCATGCCAAACTAATTTTAGCTTAGGGTTTAAAACCTTAATTAGTGTTGCTAAAAAATAAGACGAGGCATGTGCATGAATAATAGTTATACCATTGGTATTTATAAATTTGTTCAGTGCTTTAATAGCTTTAACGTCGACCGTTTTTGTTCTTTTTAAATACAAATAGCCCACCTCTGTTTTTAAACTACTTTTTAATAAACCTTCAGCTCTTGTAGCACATAAATAACTAGCTTCAACATGATCAAGCAACCCGTTGGCATAATTAACAGCAACGCGCTCTGCACCTCCTGCCTCTAAACTATCAATAAGTTGCAGTACTCTCATTTAACTTTTTATTAATTTTTTTATCTCCTCTTCAAACAAATCTAAAGTATAACATTGCGACCAATCCGAAGCTAGTGTAGCCATTTGTTCTAAACGACTTGTATTGGACAAAGCGCTTTCAATCGTCATAACAGCCGGTTTTAAATTTGGTTGTATTAATAGCCCTCTGTTGCCGTTATCCAACATATTAGGCACGCAAGATATGGAGGTTGCAATAGGTATAACGCCAAAAAACATGGCTTCTGCTAAAGCTTTAGGCCAACCTTCAGATTTAGACGCTAGTATAGTAAAATGCGACGTTTTTAAAGCTAATTTTACGGTTTCACTGGATTGATTGCCATGTAAAACGATAACTGATTCTAATTTGTTTTTAGTAATATAGGCTTGTAATTCTGGTTTTAAAATCCCCTCACCAAAAAAAGACAACTTAGCCTTTACACCCTTTTTAATTAATGTTTCTACAATTTGAATAGCCAGTAAAGGGCGTTTCCCAGCAACCAAACTCCCCACAAAAATAAAGTTCAAATCACCAGTATATACTTTTGGATCAACCTGCTCTCTATCTTCATCCCTATAAGTCGCTGTAAAAAAGGATTTGATATTTTTAGTTTGATTAGGCCAATCGCCGTAGACCAAAACAGTCATATTTTTAGTTAAAACCGTATGACTTAAAATCCATTTTTGGAGTTTATAACTTAGCGGTTGCTTTGCCTTAGGATCCCAATTACCGGCATATTTTGCTGTTTTTAGTTTTTTTGGAAAAAATACTTGTACAAAACAACCTATTAAACCAATGTTCCCAGGACATCTTAAATGGATATGATCTGCCCAAAACATAGCCATAAACAAACGAACCACAATTATTGGCAAATACAACACACTGAGGGAGGCTGATACAACAGTTGAAAAATTCAAACTCGGTATTGAAGTTACCGTGGGTTGTTTTTTAAATGAGGACTTTAATAATTTTTGATTGTATTGTGTGGGCGAAATTATTCTAAACTCTGAGACATTAGCACTCCAAATATCCATTTCTCTGACATACGGGGTATATGCTTGATAACTTTGACCTTCTTTTAAGGTTGGTGCATTTGTAACGACTAAAAACTTCATTATATATAATCTTTAGAGCCCTTATGATTAATGATAACGCCTGGAACACCAACCGCAACAGCATTAGCGTCCATAGATTTTGTG
Organism: Algibacter sp. L1A34; assembly: GCF_009796805.1. NCBI lineage: Bacteria > Pseudomonadati > Bacteroidota > Flavobacteriia > Flavobacteriales > Flavobacteriaceae > Algibacter > Algibacter sp. L1A34. The sequence goes on from NZ_CP047029.1 coordinate 278,472, forward strand.
ACTAACGTATTAGCTGCAATCACGCAATTATCTCCAATGGTTATTGGTCCAACAATAACTGCATTGGCACCAATATATACATTATTTCCAAGCGTTGGAACCCCACGAGTATCACCTCGTCCACTAACCCCAATAGTCACACCTTGCGAGATATTACAATTATCACCAATAACAACGTTGGCGTTTATAATAATACCACCAAAATGCCCAATGTAAAACTGCTTCCCAACAGTTACGGTATACGGAATGCTAATACCTGTTACTATTTCGATCCATTTTTGATGTAATACAGCAAAACCTAGCAATAGTTTTTTAACTGGTTTAAAAATAGAACTTCCATATATTGTATTTGATAGCCTATACACTGTTAAAGCCCACAAGCCTTGTTGTGTTAATAACAGTACAAATACCGATTTATTCCCACTATACTTTCTATATTTTATAAAATCTGACTTTAAACTCAAAACAATTATTGGTGTTTAGGTTTGTTAAAGATAAGCGAAATCCATCCAACCTGACGACCTAAGGATTCTGTCAATGCCTTTAATTTTTCTTTTGAATTAATAACGTTCGTGACTCTAATAGCCATCAACAATAATTCTGTAGCATGAAATTTAACAGTTGCTTTAAGCGTTGGGTTTGGATACTTCACGTTCCAAACATACCAACTATTTCTAACCACCATTTTACCATAATGGTATTGGTTTGGTCGACCAGAACTATCATGATAATGCGCTAGTTTAGCATTCGTATTTATATATAGTGCCCCCATCTTAGCCAACCTAATAGAAAAATCCGCATCTTCATACAAGCCATAGCCTTCAAAATAGGTAGAAAAGGATACATTATCAAATACTGCTTTTTTATAAGATGAAACGCCTCCCATTATTTGTTCTACTTCATAAATTTTACCTGATGGTGGTAAAAAACTAACCGAACGTCCATGTGCAAAGGTTGGTAAAAAACCTGGGGCTGTATCTGGTTGCAAACTAAGTCTTTTTCTCATTTTAAATCGCGATGGTTCATTACGCATCCACCCATCATAATAAAATTTTGAAGACTTATTCTTATTATCTGACAGCTCCCATTGGACTTCATTTGTAATATAACCACCAACTGCTAGAGCTTTGGGATGCATTTTATATGTAGATAATAATTGTTCAAAATAATGAGGTTCCAAAACGACATCATCATCTAAAAAACAGACAATTTGAGACGACTTATTAACTTTACTAATGCCAAAATTGCGCTGTTTTGTTAAGCCTCTATTAGCTACATCTACTTTATAATAACTTAAATTTCTAAATGTATTCTTTTTTAAAGCGTCCTCAGTATTCGTATTAGTCGAACCATCAATAATTAATATTTGATCAGGATATATACTTTGCAAAGTAACAGATCCCAATAACCTTAGCAGCGATTGCGGTCTCATGTAAGTACAAATGATTAGAGAAAAAGTCATATTAAACAGTCTTATTTTGCAAATTATTAGCCCAATCCTGACTTACTTTCCAACGTTGTTTAAACACACGATAGTATTTAAATGGATTTTTTATAGCTTGCCTTTTATAAAATTTAAAAAACAACGTTAATTTATAACTATTTAATTGTGGTTCTGTTTTGTATTTTAAATTATAAAGCATGACTGTAGGAGATGGTTTAGGTATTACAACCTGATTCTCCCAAGCGTGAATATACTTCGTTCGAAAACCTCCTATTGGGGCTTTTAAATGTTTTAATTGCACAGTAGGTAGATATATAATATCAATCCCCTTATTTCTAATTTGCATTCCAAAATCAACATCTTCCCCAAAACCATGCTCAAAAGACATATCAAATTTTATTTTTCTAACAACACTTGTTTTTACAATGCTACAACCCGATCCAAAAGCAGCCCATTGGACTGGGACGTTACGTTTTTCTGTTTCATTACCTCTTAAACAACTTAAAGTAATAGCATCAAAATTATAGGTTTGCATAAAACTCAAAGCCTCTTTTAATGTTGAATTGTTAAATCTTATATCATCATCTGCGAGAAAAACGTAATCTGATGTTACTAATTGTAAACCTATATTTCTAGCATTACACGCTCCTGTTTGTGCTATAAGTCTATGATTTATTTTAAATGGCCACGCTTCAGATTTTATATAATTAAGTTCAGATTTTGCAACCTCGCTATCGTCTTGCTCTATAATTATAACTTCAGCAGGCATTAACGTTTGCTTTGATAAATCTTTTAAAACATCGTGTAAATATTTTGCTCTTCCTAATGTTGGAATTAACACCGAAATAGAGGTGTTAGCTTTTAACTCTTCAGTAATGGCTTCAGAAGTTATGACTTTATCAAATGTCTTCTGTTTAAAACCCAGACTTTTGATAAATGGAATAAATAAAACCTTCTTTTGGAAGATTAATACATTTAAAAATAATAAAAACGACCAGCGCGCTTTAAAGTGTTCTTTTACAAACTTGAACAATTCTGAAGTGCTCGCTTTTTTAACGATAGCCTCTTCTTCATTCTCCACAATAATATCGGGAGCGAAATAACACAATAACCCCCTAGCTATTCCTAATTTAGAGATACTATTTAAGTTATAACTAAAAGTATTCCGATAGTCCATTTGCGTTTTGAAAGGGAGTAGGTTTTCTCCATAAATCGCACCACAATTACTATGCATTAACCAAGTTGGATACTTTATGTTTCTATTCACATTCATAAAAAGAGAATCTTCGACATAACCAATAGCATCGCCAAAATAAGAAGACTTGCTGTTAGACAACATAATATTACTTAACGTAAAATACGATGTTAACACCTTAATATTGATTTTCTCCTTATTCGAATCATGACACCAAGCAATAATACGATTACTATATTTTGACGCCAACAAAAATAATGCCTCGGTAGGCTCATTAGACTCCAGTAAAATAGCGTCCTTAGTTTTATTGTCAACAACCTCAACAACTTTGTTGTTATTATGAAAAAGAATGAGCATCTATTGCTTTTTTATAAAATTGAACAGACTGTTTTGCAACTATTTCTGAACTAAATTTTGATATTATTTTTTTTCTTGCTGCAATTGAAAATTGATTTCGTAAAGCTTCATTTTCTAAAAGCGCGATAATTTTGTTAGCATAATTTTGATGTGCTTTAGGATGTATTAAAAAGCCATCTTCTCCATCATCTATAATTTCTTTTGCCCAACCCACATTTGAAGCTACAATTGGCTTTTGTAAAGCCATCGCTTCTAACCAAGAGACTGGCAACGCTTCAGCAAACGTAGGAAAAACACAAAGTGTTGCTTTCTCAATATGTTCACGCATTTCAGAATACGGCACAGCTCCAATATATTCAACTTGCAGCAAGGCTTCTTTAGTAAATAACGATTGCATTAATTGCCAAGTAGACAGACTGTGACTCTTAATATCTGGACTATCTTTACCTACCAATACTAGTTTTACTTCAGGATATTTTTTATTAATTTTATTAAAAATATAAGGCAATTCCAACAATCCTTTTTTTCTAATTAGTGTTCCAAAATAAAGGACTGTTTTCTCGTTACTTATAAAGGTTTTAGAACTAAACAACTTAAGGTCAATCCCGTTATGGATAACAGTATAATCCAGTTTTAAACCAAATAAAGTATTGGTCAACTCTCCTGTATAATTACTAACAGAAATAATACCGTTAGCATTTTTAAGTGCTTTTTTCTCATGGTACTTATTTACAGCTTTTACTTTTCTATTATCCAAATGACAAAAATAAGTATCCGAACCATGTAACCGTATAACTATTGGACAGGATGGTTTTATAAACGAAGTAATACCAGTCCAATCTGGAGCTTCAATAATATCAATCTTTTGTTCTTTATGTAATTTATTTGCTAGCTTCTCTATTTTTTTCTTAATCAAATACCAGGAGACACCTTTAAGTTTCGGGTTTTTTATTTTGTAAACATCAATACCACCTTCGGAAAAAAAACCATCTTCTTTTTGTCCATAAACCAAAATAGAAACGTTGTGATTTTGTTTTACCAATGCAATAGCCAAGTGTTTTATACTTGTACCAATACCGCCTGAATGGCCTAAGTTTTCATGCGGATATTCTGGTGTTACAAAACCTATTTTCATTCTATCTTATTATTTACTTTTAACATAGCTAATAACCTTTGCTGGGTTACCTGCTACAATTGCGTTATCAGGAACATCTTTTGTAATAACAGAACCTGCTCCAATTACTGCATTTTCACCTATTGTAACAGGTTTTACAATTAAACTATTCATACCAATAAACACATTATCTTCAATGACAACATCCCCAATTTCATATTCAGTCACACCAGACGAAGTAAGTAAAGGGTAATGGTTAATTATCTTAACTCCTGTGGTAATAACGACGTTATTACCAATATAGGTAGAAGTCTTTTTCATATTATCAAATAACACATCAGTCCCGATAAAAACTGTTTTAGAATTATTAAACTTAACACCACATCGCTTTAACAAAAAAGGCCTAATAGATGGTGGAATAAAGAATTGCCTAGATAAATGAATCAACAAAAAACTCATTACTTTCTTAAAAAACAAAAAAGAAAACTTATTCCAAGTGGCTGTATGTATATTTGAACTCATTATAAATTTCTATATTTAATATGTTTTGCAGGAATACCACCCACGATGCTATAATCTTCTACATCTTTTGTTAATACAGATCCAGAAGCGATAATAGCTCCTTTACCGATTTTATTCACAGAATTTGTTATAATAACATTATTACATATCCAAACTTCATCTCCAATCTCTAAACTAGAAGCAGAGGTTATATTTTCATAAATACTATGGTTTTCATATACATGTTTATGAGTTTGAATTGTTACATGATCTGACACGGTAACATTTTTTCCAAAAGTAAGACCTCCTGAATAATCAACTTCAATATTCCTGGAAAAAGTACAAGGACCTTTAAATTTAATACTAGTTAATGCTGATCTTTTATCGAAATTGGTAATTACCACATTATAAGTTGCATTTATAAAAGATGTATTAAATCTGAAAAAGAAATAAATATTTTTTAATAATTTAATTATAGGAAACGTAAATACCAACGTTGTTATAAAACGTTGTATTATATAATCGATTTTGTACAATATTTTATACATATATTATTTATAAACAATAAATTTAGAAACAATAAACCTTAAGGGCATTAAAGTTATTATTGTTAAAGCTGTGCAAATCAAATAATGAATATTAAAATACAGAAAGATGTTATAAAACACATTAGCTATTAAATAAAAAAACATAGTAGAAATACAAAAACGAATGAACTTCTTTCTGTCGTGTTTTTTATTAAATAAATATTTTAATTGCAAGGTGTATAGTAAAATATAGGAAATACCATATACAACAACAAAGGCTGTCGATTTGTTAAGAGAGAGTAAATCTACCAGCAAGTACAATGATATAAATACAAAACCATAACCACAAATACTGATGTATATATAACGTAGTATTTGGATTTGAGTTTCTCTATTTAGATTTAACTTCAAAATATTTTTTTTTCGTTAGATATAAAATTTTCTCTTGATTTTGACGAATTCTATTCAACATATCGGCTATAAATGCTAAGGTAACAACAACCAACGACATACCGCAAAGTGACAAGGCTATAAACCCGAAGCTTTTATAAGGTGTAATTTGACCTGTTGACATCCAATGCCAAAACACAAAACCACCTAGAAGCATTGCTAACACAAATATGCCAAATGCTATTGATATAAAAAATCTAAAAGGCTTATAATCTTTAAGACATTTAAAAATTATTATTGATGTTTTAAAAGCGTACTTGGTTATACTATTTGCTATTCTCGATACTCTACCATCAAAGTATTTAACTGTAATTGGTATTTGAGCGACACTTTTACCTTTGTTTAATAAATCAAGTATAGTTTCATGCGTATAAGTGAAATCTCCTTGCAAATTAAGATTCAAAAGGCTTTCTTTTGAATACGCCCTAAATCCACATGATACGTCTTGAATCTTTGTATTCCCAACATAGCTCACAATTTGACTAATTTTTTTATTCCCCAAAAATTTAATTTTAGGCATTTTTTCAGGTCTTTGATCACTAAACCTATTACCTAATGTAAAATCTGCTTCGTTATTTAAAATAGGAGCTACCAAGTTTTTTATTTCTCCAACATCAAACTGTCCATCAGCATCAATACTGACCAAGACATCTGCATTAGTTTGAAGGGCATAATTTATTGCTGTTTGAAAAGCATTTCCAACACCTTTGTTATAAGGATGTGAAACCACCGTTGCACAAGCTTTTATTGCTTCTTCCTCTGTTTGATCTTTGCTACCATCGTTTACAACTAATACCTCTATAGTATTAAACCCTCCAAAACTTTTTGGTATTGATTCTATAACATTGTAAATAGTGTCTGCCTCATTTAAAGCAGGCATGTAAATCAATAATTTTTGTTTCATAATATACTATTTACAAATTATTATTTATAACCAAAAAGTCTAACCTTATTTCATTTATGATGTACAAAACGGCTATTGTTTGAGAAGCATAAATAAACCAAATATCCTTTAATTTAAATTTACGCCATAAAAAATAAAATCCCAAAAAGAAACCAGGAAGTAATACTAACCAATAACGACTAAATCCTGTCCCTGCAAATACAAATCCTAATAAAACTAATATAATGGCAAAAAACAACATTTTAATTCCATAGGTTTTTTCATTAAAAATATACCCTAAAATAAATGCTGAAATTATCAGCGTGCTAATAATATAATGTCTGAAACCGGTTATAGGAACAAATAGTGAAGCAAATGCAGGCACCCCATTAATTTTTCCTACTTCATGGTGCTGTATAAATCCTAATCCACATTTAATATTGTAAAGTAGAGGATTGTCTATTTTAAATCTATCAAAATAACTTATTTCAGACAAATTATTTTGTTCAATATTATAGACATACTTTATCCAAAGTCCAATTGGAATCAAAACAATAATGGAATATTTTAATATTTTAATTAAATATTGTTTCCTATCGTTTTTTAAATACCTGATGAATACAATCAAAACCAATAGTCCTAAAACGGCATATACATACCTTGTTAAGATTAAAACTGTAAAAAACAACAGCATTTTTAATAAACTCTTATTACTATACTCTAAATTGGAATAATACATAAACCCCCAAAAACAAAAAAACAAAAGCGCTTCTGGATACAAACTTGAAAAACTATTAATAGCAATAGGATTAACCATTGTTAAGGCCACAATTGTTAGTGCGATTCTTGAATTAACGTCTTGTTTTTTTAGAAAAAAATAAATGTATCTTAAAGCAAATATGACTAACACAATATTAAATAGTTTATGCAATGTAAATCCTAAAACTGGTAAAGCCTTAATTTTAAAAAGGGCAAATAATAATGGAATGATTGGTGTTACAGTAGAAGGATAATTAATCAAATAATACCTACCACTTAAAATACTATCTCCTAACTTATTATAAGTTAATTCGTCTGCGAAAAGTGGCACAAGCAAAGATCTTAAAGAAGAAATAACACTTACTAAAATAATAAGCAAAAGCCATTTTTCTTTAATAATAAGTTGTTTAAAATTTTTATAATTAGTCATTTTCAATCCTTATTTTTTCAACCATTTGAATAATTAAATTTATGTCAAAATAGTCTTTAAATGATTTGCAACCATTAAACCAATAGAAAATTTATTTTCAATTAACACCCTCGTATTATTTGTAATAGATTTTTCTCCTCTAATTACAGCTTCTAAAAGTACTGTTAATGCTTTAATATCTTTCGTTTTAAATATATAACCATTCTCACCATTTTTAATAACCTCTTCATTACCTCCAACTGGCGTTGTTATTACGGGTATGTTTGCTGCTAAACTTTCTAAAATAGACAAACTGAAACATTCCATATGTGTTGGTTGTAACATATAATCAAAATAGTGATACATTGCCTTTAAAGTCGCACTACTCCCTTTAAAATCGAAAATTGAATTTAATTGGTGCATAGCAACCAAGTCTAATAATTCTTTTTTGTAGGGCCCATCGCCATAAACAGTAATACTCAAATCTTTTTTTAAAGTCTCTGGCAAGTCTTTTACTGCAAGTATTAAATCTTGAATCCCTTTTGAAAATCGCAAATGTGACACGACTAAAAACTTAGGATTCGTTTTTGCTCTTTCTTTTGTTTTTGGCACAATGTCTTGTATTAAAACACCATTATAAACAGTTTTTATTTTTGGTTTTAAAAAGTCTCCAAAATCATTCAGAATAGCTTGACTTGTATATTCTGACACACCAACAAACTGATCGATATGCTTTGCATATAACATCCCTTTAATTCTTTTTTTTACTCTTTTTTTCAAAGAATAACCACCTAATGGTCTTGGGTTATGATCTACAGAAATAATAGTAGTAGAAAGCGCCTTTTTAATTATTGCAAAAAATGAGGTACACAACTCTACAAAATGGGTAATTACATGAGTGTAATTGGTTGCATTACTTGTTATGTAATTTATAAAACTAGTCTCTATAGTTGTGTTTTTATCGGCTATTATATTTAATTCATTATACCTCCCATGAGTCGCTTGATTAGGAAAAAACCAATCGACTTTAACAGCGTTTTGCAAACACAATGTATTAAACTCCCAGAAAAAATAATCCATTCCTCCTACGCGATTGTCAAGTAATTGATAATTACAAATTACAGCTATGCGTTGTTCTATGACCATTCTAATAGTGTTTCAGCCATTCGTTTACTAGTTCCCTTAAGTGCCTTGCTAATTTCTAATGAAATTAAAGATGATCTATAATCTTTTCTTAATTCTGGCTGCTCCAATGCTTCTGTTAAATAATTATGTAAGTCCACTTGATCTTTTGCTATCGCAACCGCTTTACTATCAATAACATATTGTAAGTGCACATAATTCAAAAACAATTGATCATTATATAATCCATTGGTTTCGTTACCAAAAACAGTGTAAATAACAGGCTTATCAAACAACATAAAATCTAACCCCATGGTAGAACACATATTTACATTTAAATCTGAAAATTCTAAAATAGCCCTTAAATCTATTACGTCTTCAATTAACGGTATACGTTGTGACCAAGACTCAACATGATTATGTCTCGCTAATGTCCATTTTGGGATATTCCATTTAATTTCTGGAAATTTATTTTTAATAGGCTCAAACCTTAAACCATCTTCGGCGGGTGATGTGCGTACTAAAAGTTGTAACATTAATTCAGGATGCTCGTTAATATAATTCATAACTGACGTTATATGCAGACTATCATTAGCTCCAATTCCTGCATCTGCGCAGCTATAGCAGATTAAACGTTTTGAAAAATCTAAATTAAATTTAGCAAATAAAAGTGCTTTATCTAATTTATATTGCTCCATCACATAAGGTTCAAACTGAGGTGTTCCTATTACTTTTATAAAATCCTTATCAGTGTTTGGATAAAAATGTATCAATTCCTTTTTCATCAAATCGCTCCAAACTAAATAGCTGTCAAAACTTGCCATCATACGCCCTTTAGACGCTAAATTATCCCAACTAAAAATAAAAGAAGTCGTCTTAATACTCAATTGATTTGCACAAAATACTAAAGGCGCTAAATATGGAGGTCTTTGGTGGGTAAAAAAAAGAATACTAGGCTTATCTTCTTGTAATAACTGCAAATATTGCTGTGTTACCGCATCTTTTTTAAAAGAACGAAATTGCATACGTTCATACAAATTGATTGCTTTTTCAGAATGATAAAAATGTGCAATCTTATATGCTAACTTAATTAATAAACTTCTTTTTTTGTTGTTTTTAGGATAACCACGTTTTAGATTGTTGTTTATACCAAAATACCCTTTATGAAGGGTCATGTGTCCAACCTCTTTTAGTTTTCTATAAAACCAAGTTAATTTGCTCTCGATAAAAATATCTAGTTCTTTTACATCTATATTCTCAGGCAACTCTAAAGCATCATAACTTTCTATTGGCAACCCTGAATATATCACTACCTTTTTATATGTACTAGAAACTTGATTTAAAAAGTCACTCAATACAAAATTCCGATAACCAACACCATCTGTGATAACTATACCTATTTTTTTTGTCATCTATAAAACATTGTTTTTACAAATCAATTCTGCTTTATTCCAATCTTCCATAGTATCAATATTTACATGTGTACTTTTATTCGATAATATATAAGCTAATGAGTTACCAAACAAAGAATTCGAGTTTAATATAACACTCGTTTTTGTTAAATATATACTTCCATCACGATGGTAGGTTTTGGGCAAATCTTGTCTTCTAGAAATAATATTTTGCTCTCCTGTAGTAATACTTAATTGATTATTTGAATCTGCCTTAAAAGTCCAATGTGGATTATACTCGTGCGGTACTTCTAGTACAGATACTAATGCATCAGATTTAGAATCTATAAACTTCTTTATTGCATCATCTAAAAAAGAAACCGTCCTAAATGGGCTAGTAACTTGAAGTAAGCATATAGCATCAAAATATTCTCCTTTTTCTTCATAAAAGCTTAAAGCATGTTTTATCACATCTAAAGACGACGATGTATCTTCAGATAACGACGCAGGCCTTTTAAAAGGTGTAGCAATACCCAAAGATTTCCCGACTTCCAAGATCTCATCATCCTCTGTACTTAAAATAACAGTAGTAAGATACTTGCTTTTAGAAGCAACATCCGTAGTATACTTTAACAAGGGTTGACCAGCCAGAAGTTTTATATTTTTTCTAGAAATACCTTTAGAGCCTCCTCTTGCAGGAATAATACCAAGAATGCGCATATTAGTATGTTATTGTTTTATGAAAGCTTAAAGACACATTAGACAAAATCTCGGCAATAGCATAACCTGCTTTGCCATCACCATAAATGGATTCTGAACTTATGGTTGTATTTGATATACGCTCTATTATTGCCTTTTTAATATCGTCCTTATTGTAAGAAACGTCAATTATATTATTACCGCGTTGCCTTTTATTTTGACGTGACCCAATATTTACTACTGGTACTGCCAAATAAGAACATTCTCTAACACCTACACTAGAGTTACCGATCAAACATTTACTATTAACTAATAATTTCAAGAAATCATTAGGCTCCATATTCTTAAAAAAATGAATGTTTTTAGGTTTACTGTTTTCTCTAAATGCTCTAATCCCCCCAGATGTCCCGTCAGAACCTGCATCCACGTTTGGCCAAAACCAAAACGTTGGTATATTTAACTCGTGTACTGCCTTTAAAGTCGCTTCAACATCTTTTCGTGCCGAGGCATATTCTGTAGTAACAGGATGCTGCATAACGACAATATAGCCTTCTTCTTTCCAATTAACTTCAGCACCAACACCTCCATATTTTAAAATAGGATCAAAATCTAATGTTGGATTACTTTTTATTTGGTTAGCCAAATCAATTGACGGACATCCTGTATTAAACACCATATTAGGATCCTCTCCCATTTTCAATACACGCTGTTTGGCATCTTCAGAAGCTACTAAATGTAAATCTGCAAGTTTGGTGTTTGCATGACGTACTTTTTCGTCTATATTTCCTGTTACCTCACCACCTTGGATATGGATTAAGGGGATATTTTGATACGACGCAGCAATACTTGTTGCAATAGTCTCAAATCTATCAGCAATAGTAACGACTGCATCTGGTTGTAAGCGGTAAAATACATTAGCCAACTCCATGACACCTAATCCAGTTGTTTTAGCCATAGAGGTTGGATTTTCTCCCTCCAATACCATAAAGACTTTTTCGGCGATTGTAAACCCATCTATTTCTATAACCTCAACCGCATTTCCATAGCGTCCTAACAAAGCGGAACCTGCAATTACTAATTGCAACTCTAGTTTTGGATGATTTTTTATAGCTGTTAAAGCTGTTTTAATTCTGCTGTAAGATGGACGTGCTGTAACTACAACACATATTTTTTTTATTGACATATTAATCCGTTAAATCTTCTTCATTTAAAAAATCCCATTGAGATAGGTCTCTTTTTAATTTTTTACCAATTACTTTTTCATATTCACTAGCCAAGATACCAAATCCTTTAGGTTTTTTTGTCTCTAAGTCAGAAAAACTAATCGTATCTCCTGCTTTTAAAGTTTTATTAATAGCTAGAGATTTTTCAAAAATGGACTTTAAACTTTCAAAACCTGAATTATCGGACTTATTTATAGGGTTTTGAAGCGCAATTGAAATATTATGAACAGCTTTTACTAAATGACTAGTCTCATCCATTGTTAAAGACGCTTTAGCATCCGGACCAAACATCTCTTTATTAAAGACCACATGAAACTCTAATATTTCTGCTCCTAGTGCAGTTGCAGCTATACAAGCTTCAATAGAGGAAGAATGATCTGAAAAACCGATAGTAACCTCGTACCTTTCTTTTAATTCAGCAATCACATTTAAGCCAAACTGTTCTGCTGTTGTCGGGTACGCGGTTGTACATTGCAAAATAGAATAGTCTACTTTTCTAATTTTTAAAAAAGCTATTGTTTTATCTAGTTCTTCTAATGAGCTCATACCTGACGAAATGATAACCGGTTTACCTGTTTGTGCTATTTTTTCAAGCAACACAAAATTATTAACCTCTCCTGAGCCTACCTTATAACGCTTTACCCCTACTTTTTCTAATAAGTCCACAGCTGCATTACTAAAAGGTGAACTTATAAACTCCAAACCAACTACATCACAATGCGCTTTTATTTCTTGCCACTGCTCCAAAGTAAACTCCATGCGTTTCCAATACGCCATTCTTGTATCATCTTGCTTAGAAAACTTAACTCTAAATGGTTCGTGAATACTACTTTCAGCCTCTGCTATATGCGTTTGAAATTTTATGGCGTTACATCCTGTTTTTGCAACAGCATCGATATACGCATGTGCCATTCCTAAACTACCTTCATGGGCTTGTGCTATTTCTGCAATAATTAATGTCATATATTATTTTACTTTCTTTGCAATTATTCCATAACTCATACCAATTGATTTTACATTTCTTTTTTCAAAGAAAACTTCAATTATTCGTTTAAATCGGTCTTTGTAATTATCATGTTTCCTTTTTTGATAAGCAGTATCTACAACTGTATATTCTAAAATCTCAAAACCTGCTGTTTTTAAAAAGTCTTTAACAATATGCTCCCACGGTGTAAATACATGATACTCTTTAATATGTTTTTCTTGAAAAGCATAAAGAGTACCCTTGAGCATTAAATTAATAATATTTTTACTGCTTCTTGGATTAGGAGTTGTGAGTATGAGATATCCGTCTTGAACCATATGATTAGATATATTCTGTAGAGAAAGCAAAGGGTTTGGCAAATGCTCTAAAACTTCTAAAAAAAGTACTAAACCAGCCTTTTTTGCATTTCCTGGACAAGAATAAGTTAAATCCCAGATTATTGATTTGTCAATTTTTCTAACATAATCAAATGGCTGCCAGACACCTCCAATCTCTTTTACCGAACTTTCTAAAGCTCCAAAACCAGCTCCTATATCACTAATAATGCTATTTGGTGCTAATGGAAAATATTTTGCTAACATTTCATTTGCAAACACAAGTCTGTCTTTAAAAATAAGTGTTTTTTTATTCATTTGGCTTCCAGTATATTTTAGCGTTTTCTAATTTACTATACGTATTAAACTCTTCTTTTGTTAATGTATTTCTTTGCTTTAACAGTTTGCGAAAATTAAGAACTAAATCTAACAAGGCTTTTAATATAGATATAGCTGCTTTATAGTTTCCTTTAAGCACTTTTGTTTTCACCTGTATCCAAACAGAATAAAAGACTAATCTAATTGCCTTTTTTAATGGATAAAAAAGAAAAAAAACATTCCAACCAGCGCCTAAGGACCGTCGTAAACGCACACCATAATCAGGATTAGATTTTCTAATATTTAAGTCGACTCGATGATTTACAAGTATTCTAGGTAGATAATATATTTTCCAATTATTTTTAAATAATTGAAGAGACGCAAAGTTTTCTTCACCATAAAAAACAAACCATTCTGGATAGTTAGGAATAGTATGCCACGCTTTCATTCTCCATACATGTCCACATCCAACAAAGCTAGACACTTCTGTTGTGATTTCTTTAGTTACAGTCTCTTTTGGTTCATTTAAGCCCCAAAACAATCTAAATGCTGCTACTCCACAATCTGGGTATTCTTTAAAATGATCACAAATATTTTCGAAAACATTATCTGTTAAAAAATGTGCATCATCATCTAATGAAATAGCATAATCTGCATTCGTTTCATTTAACATTTTATTACGACAATATAAATAGCCTTTTGATCTTTCGTTTCTAAGCACAGTTATACCCTGTTTTTGCTTTTGCAAAAATTCAAAAGTATCATCATCTGAACCATCATCAAACACAACACATTCCACATCATCTCGTGAAATTAAATTACTGATTTTAGATAACGTAATTTCTAAATCTATTTTTCTGTTTTTAGTCGATATAAGAATAGATATCATCATACTTTATTAATATATTTTTCTAATATTACACCAACACGACTTGGATTTAAATACTTTTCTAAATCAGGTCTATTTAATTCTATTTCTTTTTTATTTAACCAATTAAAATACAACTTTTCTATAAGCTTTGAAATTTTATTGAACTCGTTTGCTTCTGCTTGAAATAAATAATCTTGACCTAGTAATCTTTTCGTTTCACTTTTATTAGGACCTAAAACTAATATCGGTTTATTCGCAAATACACAATGTGGAAATTTCCCAGGTAAAAATGGGCTAATATCAGTTTTAGCTTCTAAAATAATATTAACATCAACGCGTTCCTGTAAAAACTGTATTTCGTTATATGCTACACGTTTATTGTTAATATATAATTGTGGTACTTTATTCTTAGTAGTTTCTAAAAAGCTCTCGTAATAACTGGATGGACCAATTAGCATAAGCATACTGTTTTTTTTTGCCTTAGGGTTAGTTTTTAAAAAAAGCTTAAATCCTTTAATCAAACCTTCAGGAGAACGTTGTTTCATTAAATTTCCTGCGTGTAATAAGGTGAAATTATCTGAATTGAAATACGGCAAATTTTCTAACTTAATTTGCTGCGGACTAATTAAATGTTGATGAGGAATTACAAATCCCGTTTCTAAAAATTTAGGAAAAAACTGTCCTACCCATTCTTTAAGTAACTGACTTGGAAAAGCAGAATATTTGGCATGCTCGGATACTTTTCTAAAGAAATCTTCTTTTTGCTTGTAACCAGCTTCAATCCAATCATAAGGTTCTGGATATAAATGAAATGGATAAGGATCATGCACATAAGCCACCCATTTACTATGTAGTTGAGAATGCTTTAACATAGCATGATGAGGCCTAAAACTAGCACCTTGACTTAGTGTTATTATTAGATCGTGATTATTATAATACTTTATTGTGGCATATGCTATGCTTTTAGAATCGTTAAAGAACGTAAATGAATGACCAAAAATATTTTCTAAATTTTTAGATATATTAATTTTTGTTATTCTTTGAAATACGCGTTGCGCCCTGCTTAAAAAATATTTTAAACTTGTTTTATTTTCTTTTATAGCAATGCAGTTTGCTAAAGGAATATTAATAATTTCACGCGTATAATGGAGAACTGTTACTTCATATTTACATAAAAGTAAAGCATTTATTAACGCCATATTAACTTTTGCGCCACTTGTTGCGTTAACATCTATAGATTCGACAATTACTAAAACTTTTTTTATAATGCTCATATATCTACCAATTATCTCTCCAATCGAGATTTTGTTTAACAATCTTGGCAGGATTCCCTGCAATTATATTTCTACTATTCTCAAAATCACTAGATACAACACTACCCAAACCTACAATATTTATTGATCCAATATTTACTCCAGATGCAAATTTGCAAGATGAACCTATATAATTATTGTCTCCAATTTTTATGTCTAGATTCTTTCCTGTCTTTGTATGTATAGAACCATGTGTCCAAAACTCAGAATTTTTTCCAGCAATCCATGTATTATTTCCTATTGTAATATTGTTCCAAACATCGAAATAATGATTATTTATTACTCTAGAATTTTTTCCTATTTTAAAAACACCACTACCAACAATATTATTATTGGAATGAAACATGGTATTATCTCCTATTATTATTGAATTACAAGTGAAATTATTACCATTTGCTATTCTTACATTATCACCTATGCTTACCTTTTCACAATTTATATATGCTTTTCCTATGAATACATTTTTACCAATTTTATAACCAAAAACATACTTCAAGATTACCACCTTTAAAAAAGAAGATGGTACATGTTTTAATAGCCTTAAAAGAATACTTTTAAATTTCATTATCTATTATTCTTATTTTTTAGTCGTTTTTTTTACTTTTTGTTTAATCTTCCAAAAAGGAAATAAATAATATTTTATGTTTATTAGACACAAGCCTTTTAAGGATACATTACTTTCAGAAACCATTTTTCTAAAGTACTTTACATCTCTAAAATGTATTGCTGTATTTATTAAAAAACGTGCTATACTATTAGATAACAATTGCTTTGTTTTTAAATTTTGAATGACTAAATAAATAGCCTCTTTTTTAGAATCTATTCTTTTAGGATTATTGCTCCAAAATTCACCAGTATTAGAATTTGCATGTTTCCTATTGTAATATAAAATATTACTAATAATTAATCCCTTAAAACCATGACTTATAATATTAATATAGCATTCCCATTCTTCTGCGTATTGCAAGTTCTCATTAAAACGAATGGTTTTTAAACAGTCGTTTTTCCACAAAACTGTACAAGAAGCTAAACCAATTTCTCCTGTAACTACAGCTTCAATATTAGTTGTAGCTATATTACCAATAACCTCAACTTTAGAATCTAGAAACGTTGGTTTTTCTTTTACAAAAGACTGCT
This sequence comes from Algibacter sp. L1A34, assembly GCF_009796805.1. NCBI lineage: Bacteria > Pseudomonadati > Bacteroidota > Flavobacteriia > Flavobacteriales > Flavobacteriaceae > Algibacter > Algibacter sp. L1A34. The sequence goes on from NZ_CP047029.1 coordinate 295,484, forward strand.
TTTGATAGTGACAAAAATCTACACTATTATTAGTAATAACATGATGAGCAATTTCAAGATTTTTAGGATGCACCAAATCATCATCATCAAAAAATATAATATAATCTCCTTTTGCTAAATCTAATCCGTAATTACGAGAACCACACAATCCTTTTTCATACTTATCTGTTCTTTTTAAGAATTTAAACCTACTGTCTTCAATAAGTAAATTAGAAATAACAGCTTCGGTATTATCTGTTCCACCATCATCTATAATAATACATTCCCAAGATTTAAAGGTTTGCTTACTTATAGTATTCAGCATCTCTAAAATAAAGTGCGCTCTATTATAAGTTGCCATTATTATGGTTATGTCTGGTGATTTAATCATTTAAAAAACGAATATTTAATTAACGTTTTAAACGTATTGAAATCCATAATATGGAAATATTTTTTTATAATAAAAAAGGCTTTTTTAATATTACCTTTTGTGCTTTTACTGGACATAAAAACATGAACTATTTGTTTTAAAAATACAGTTTCGACTTTTGATTTATTACTATAATTAGAAAAATGATTGATTTTATCTACAAAAGATTTAATAGTAGAAAAATGATTTTTAACCCAAGAGAATTCAATGTTTTGATACGTTAAAATATTCGTTTGAAATTGAGAAATCACTTCATTTTCATTCGTTGTAATACTATTTACAAAACCGCTATACATTTCAGTTATATTTTTCTTCCAAAGTGCATTTTTAACTTTATCTGTGTGAATACTATTGGTTAAACTTGTATCGTGTAGTCTGTATTTATATAAATCCTTATTAAGGTGACAAAATAAGCTATGTAATGAAGCTCTTAGCCAAAAGTCATAATCTTCAACTAAAAACAGAGATTCGTTATACCCTTTATTTCTTATAAACACTTCTTTTTTATATAAAAAACAAGATCCAACAGAGTTTCCAAATAAGAGATCTTCTTTATTCTTATAAAGCACTTTTCGTTTGGCTTTTCCGTTTAAATCAATTGTTGAAAAATTACTATATACAAAGTCTGAATCTTTATTTTTTAGAAAGCTAACCAACTCCTCAATAGCATTTTTTTTATATAAGTTATCATCACTAGTCCAACTTAAAAATAATCCATTAGCAGCTTTATGTCCAACATTTAAACTTGCTGGCAGCTTTAGATTTGTTACATTATTTATTATTCTAATTCTAGAATCTTGTTTTTCAAAACCTTGTATTATCTCTAAAGTAGTATCTGTTGAGCAATCGTTTACAATTATTAATTCAATATTTGAGTATGTTTGATTTAAACAACTATTAATTGAATCTGCTATAAATTGCTCTCCGTTATAAACCGGTAATATTATTGATATTAAGTCTTTTTCTATCATCCTAATTATAACTATTAGTTAAAATAAGTTCTAATTTTTCTACATAGGTATCAATATCATACTTTTTTATGCGCTCTAAATTTATTTCACCTTCTTTTTTCCTTTCTAATTCACTATTAACCAATGTTTCCATAGCTAAAAATATAGCTTCTTGAGTATTATCTACCAAATAAGGAGATTCCTCTAGTAAACCTATACAACCTGGATGATTAGAACTTATTACTGGCAAACCAAATAACATATATTCCATTACTACATTGGGAGTGCCTTCTATTAAAGATAGTAATATTCCAACATCTAAAATGTTTAAAACATCTAGAACAGCTTCATTACTTAATAAGGCTACTTTGTTGGCTATATTAGAATTTTGTATACTCTTTTCTAAATCATAATAAATACCTCTAGATATTTCATCGTTTTCTTTATTTCCTTGTAAAATTAAATGAATATTATCATGAGTCTCGCACAACCTTAAAAATATCTTTAATGCCAAATCATGGTATTTAAAGCTTTTAAAATGTGCTATCATACCAAAAACAATTGCTCCTTCTGGTATATTAAATTTTTTCTTAATTATAGAAGCCTCTCGTTTTTCCTTTTCAAGCGTTATGTATTGTGGCAAAAGATTAAACTTCTTTTTGTTTACTTGGTATTCATTTTTAAAAATGTCGAAGCAATTTTCTGCATTACCAATTATACATGGCATATTGTTTACAGCAATACTTTCGAAAACATCCATTTTCAATATATCTAAGCCTAGTTGATGCCAAAACGTATATTTTACTGTTGGTAATAATTTGTATAAGTAATATGCGATTTTAGAAGGGAAATTTAAAAAAGGAATGACGACATCATAGTTCTCATTTTTTAAACCTTGTTTTAGTTTTAATAAATATTGAGCAGACCACTTTAATCGTTTTAAGTTTTTAATAGAAAATTCTCTTCTTAAAATAATATAAGGCTCCCCAAAATAATGAATGCTTCTTATTCCTGTTTCTGCGAAAAAACTATTAAAATCTTCAGTCCGTTTTGGCGAAGAAGCAAATAGAATATCTACAGTACAACCTTTTTGTTTTACTAAATATTCACCAAGGCCAAGTGCTTGCCTTTCTGCTCCACCTAACGTTCCAGCTTGGAGAATTAATAAAATATTTTTGTTATTAAAAGTCATAAAATGATTTACTTAATACCTGCTTGAATAAAAAATTAGTTTTTTCTTTTATTTTCATTTTTGCTACATAAACAAAGTCTTTAATTGGTAACTTAAATAAAGCTTGTGTTCTCCATTTTTTATCAATCTCTTTAAAACCATTTGTAAAGTAAATATTATAAATAATAGATCTTTTTATCTGGTTTAAAATAGTCTTTAATTCTTTGGTTTCAAATACTCTGTTTTTTTTGTTTAGCGCTACTATTTTTTTTTGCCAATCGATAAACAACTCCAACGCTTCTACTTTTATATGCTCTTGTTTTAAAAGAAACTTTTTTAAAAAAGTATCTGTATACTTATTTTCGTCGTACTCTAATTTTTTAAACAAAAATAATTGAATTTCCATATCACCTTCAACCTGTATGTCTTTATATAGACTAGAAACTTGAGATTCATGGCTTCTGTAATTATATAATACTTCTTGTATGTTATAGAGTTTCCCGTTCCAAGCTATTCTAGACCAAAAGTCGTAATCTTCAACGTGAACTTTATCATTATTAAAAGAAAACGCTCTAACAGCACTTGTTCTTAACATACAACACCCTAAACTCATTGGGCATTTAACTAGCATTTGAGCTACAATTGCATCGTGCTTTTCGCAATGCTTAATAACCGTATCATGACCTCCAAAGTATTTAATCCAACTACCACAAGTTATAATTTCTGGATACGTTTCCAAAATATGTAGTTGCTTTTCAAACCGTTCTAATTCATTTATATCATCTCCATCCATTCTTGCAATATACTTTCCTTTTGCAAGGCTAAACCCAAGATTTAAACTGTGTATTAATCCTTTATTTTTTTCCTTTTTAATTACTTTAACTCTGTTGTCGTTATAAGACTCTACAATTTTAATTGTATTATCTGTTGAACAATCATCAATAACCAATATTTCGAAATCCTGAACTGTTTGCTTTAGAATAGAATCCATAGCTTCTGTAATATATCTTTCGACATTATACACTGGTAACACTATTGAAATAAGTGGTTGACTTTGGTTCATTTAAAAAAATACCCTGATTATATTTTACCTATAATTAATAAAATTAAGCTTTTAGTTTTCCTGATTGGTTTATGAAAAGGTGCTGCACTAATAGACTTGCTTAAAAAGTATAGCTTTGTTTTAAACTGTTTATTATTTTTTGATCTTTCAAATCTATCTAAAAAGTAATTAGATTCATATTCTTTAAAAAAATCTTTAGAGAAATTATCTATTATACTTTTATTTTTTCTTCTTCTCGTGTAAGCAGACTTCTTTGCATAAAAATGCCAATATTTTGCTTTAAAAAGGTTTTCATTCTCTGAAATACTATTTTCATGTATTCTATACAGATAAAAATAATTTTCTAAAAAAACGTGACTACCTTGCTCCTCAAGTTTATAATATAAATCCTGATCTACAGCTCGTTTCATTAAAGGATCTATACCTAAAGTATTATTATATGCGTGGCTTTTAAAAGTTGCAAAATGAGTTAAAGCACCTTGTCCATAAGTTAAATACGATTTCCCTTTTGGGATTTTACTAGCATTAATTCCTTTATTAATAACATTTAAGTTTAAATCTACAAGTTCATAATTAGAGGTTATAATTGCTGCTTCTATATTTGTTTTGTGAGAATTTACCATAACTTCTAATGCGTTAAACTTTATAGCATCATCTGGATCTAAGAAACCTAATATTTCTCCGTTTGCATATTCACAACATTTATTTTTAGTATATCCACAACCTCTATTTTTATCATTTTGATATAACTTAAAACGACTGTCATTACCTATTGTTTTTTTTATAATTTCTATAGAATCATCGTTTGAGCCATCATCTACTATAATAGCTTCCCAATTAGTATAAGTTTGTTTTATTATACTGTTATAACAGTCAATAAAAAAATGACCATTATTATAGTTCGCAATAAGTATTGAAAATAGC